>NZ_JBIWML010000008.1:0-226465 GCF_044766665.1 Kitasatospora sp. NPDC101801 | reverse complement strand
GTGGCGGAGGTGCCGATCACGTTCGTGGAGCGTGAGCTGGGTGCGTCCAAGATGAGCCGGGGCATCGTGCTGGAGGCCCTGTGGCGGGTCACCGCCTGGGGCCTCACCGCCCGCCTCAACAAGCTCCGCCGGAGCTGACGGCAGCTCAGGCCCCGCGTGCGGGGCCGGTACTTCCGGGTGAGGATGGAGGCCCCAGGCCGCCCCGGAGGTTTCGCGTGACAGAGTCGCCGACCCGGGCTCCGCGGGAGCCCGGGCGGTGGGCCCGGGTCAGGAGCGGGCTCGCCGCCCTGACCGCGACCGCGAAGGGCCTGCCCGACCGGATCCCGATCGTCGGCCGGGCGGTCGGGCAGCTCGTCCGGGTCAACCTGCTGGACAGCGCGACCCGGCTGGCCGCCCAGGCCTTCCTCAGCGCCCTGCCCGCCCTCTTCGTGGTCGCCGTGTTCGCCCCCAGCAGCGTCCGGAACGGCGTGGTCGGCTCACTCCGGGACCAGCTCGGCCTGCAGGGCGAGGCCCAGCAGCAGGTCCGGCAGCTGATGTCGGCCGGCCACGACGACGTCGCCCAGAGCTTCGGCCTGATCGGCGCCCTGGTCACCCTGCTCTCCGCGACCGCCCTCAGCCGGGCCATGCAACGGGTCTGCGAACGCTGCTGGGAGATGCCCAGGTCCGGCACCCGGGTGGCCGCCTGGCGCTGGCTCGCCTGGCTCGCGGTGTGGCTGGTCGTGCTGGTCTTCCAGGTCCCGGTCCGCAAGGGCTTCGGCGCCGGGGCCTGGCTGGGACTGCCGCTCTTCATGCTCCTCGCCACCGCCCTCTGGTGGTGGACCCAGCACCTGCTGCTCGGCAGCCGGGTCCGCTGGTACCCGCTGCTCCCCGGCGCCCTGCTGGCCGGCGCCGCCATCACCGGCCTCGGCATCGCCGCCCAGGTCTACCTGCCCGGCGCGGTCTCCCGCAGCATCACCAAGTTCGGCCCGTACGGCGTGGTGTTCACCTCGCTGTCCTGGCTGATCGTGCTCTTCACCGCCGTCACCCTGGCCATCGCCCTCGGCCGCGTCGTGGCCGAGGAGCCCCTGCTCGCCCGCCACCTCGGCACCCCCACCCAACCGGGCACCTGGAACCGCCGCCGGCCCTGACCGGGCGCTGCCCCTCGGCAGGTGCTTCGGAAGGGTCAGGGGCTCGGGGCTCTGCTGATGTGCGGCTCCGCCGCGTGGGCGACGCCGACTTTTGGCATGCGGCGCGCCATCTACGGTCAGGGGCTCGGGGAACTGCGACGCCGGCCTCGTACAGGGTGATCCGTGCGTAGGTGGTCAGGCACTTTCGCAGTGACCCGAACGCCAGATCTCCTCGCCCACCCGGCGGAGCCGCACGTCAGCAGAGCCCCGAGCCCCTGGACCGTGGCTGCCCGATCGCCTGCAAAAGGTGCAGCCCAGCGCCCCGGGTAGTGCACCCGGACACCCTGCAAGAAGCACCTGCCTACGTCAGGCGAAGCAGGCGGGACATGATCGACGGCGGGGCGAGATCCGACTGCAGGGTCACCGGTACTTCGACCTTGCCGTCGCCTTCGCCCGCCGCGATGGTCCCGACCTGGGTGCCGGCCTTGACGGAGTGGCCGAGCTGCTGGGTGTTCATGGTGAGCTGGGCGGTGATCCCGGACCAGCCCGCGACCGTCAGGTCCTTGGTGGCGACCACCGGCACCTGACCGCCGAGCCCGTCGTCCACGTACCCGACGACCTTGCCCTGCTTGGCCAGGGTCTGGCCGGTCAGCCCGTCCTGGGCGCCGGTGATGATCTTCTGACTGACCGTCTGGGCCGCCTTCAGCAGGTTGTCCACGGTGGTCGCCGGCTGTCCCAGGGTGACGCCGATGATCATCCGCTTGGTGCCGCCGACGTCCTTGACCGCCGCCCACATCAGGCAGGAACCGGCGGGGGTGCTGGAACCCGTCTTGCCGCCGATCACGCCGTTCTTGGCGGAGAGCAGGCCGTTGGTGTTGTAGATCCGCTGGTTGTTGAAGGTCATGTCCGGGGTGGCGACCACCTGGCGGAACACGTCGTCCTTCATCACCTGTCCGGCCAGCTTGAGCTGGTCCTTGGCGGTGCTCTTGGTGTCGTTGTTGTACCCGGCGGGGTCCGCGTACGTGGTGTTGGTCATGCCGAACGCCTTGGCCTCGTCGTTCATCTTCTTGACGAACTCCGCCTCGGAGCCGGCGTCCCAGCGGGCCAGCAGCCGGGCGACGTTGTTGGCCGAGGGCAGCATCAGCAGTTCGAGCGCCTCGAACTGGGAGAGCTTCTGGCCCTCGGTGAGCTGGGCCCGGGACTCGTCCGTGTTGGCGGACTCGTCGGCGGCCTGCTTGTCCACCGTGATCACCGGGCCGGGCTCACCCTTCTTCAGGGGGTGGTCCCGGAGGATCAGGTGGGCGTTCATCACCTTGGTGACGCTGGCGATCGGCACCGGGGTCTCGGGCCCCGAGCTGCCCAGGCTGCCGACCCCGACCACCTCGGCGGCGGCCTGGCCCTTGGCCGGCCAGGGCAGGGCGAGCGGGCTGCCGGTGAAGGTGTACGAGTTGGCCAGCGAGAGCTTGACCTTGGGGTCCGGCAGCGGGCGGAGCAGCTGGGCGACCACCACCGCACCGATCACCACGGCGAGGAACAGGCTCCAGACGGTGATCCGCTTGACGCCCCGTCGGAACGGCGAGACCGGACGGGCGGAGAGCGCGGCCAGCACCTCCATCGCCTCGTCGGTGGTCTCGGGCACCGGCAGCGGGGCGGGCGGCTCCTCGACCGGCAGACCGGCGGGCTCGGGGACGGTCCAGACCTGCACCGGCGGCTTGGCGAACGCGACCACCGGCTCGGCGTCGGCCTCGGCCTCAGGCTCAGCCACCTCGGGCACGGCCTCGGGCTCAGCCTCGACCACCTCGGCCTCGGCCTCGACCGCCTCGGGCTCCGTCACCTCGGCCGCGATCCGGTCCTCCTCGACCTCGTCCGCCTCGTCCTTGGCGTCCCGAACCGCGAGACGGGGATCGACCACCCGGGGCTCCTCGGCGGCCTCGGCCGCCACCACCTCAGGCTTGTCCGGGCTGGTCACAGCCTCGGATTCGGTCTCCTCCGGCAGCCGGAGCATGGTGGTCGCGTTGTCCACCGGCAGCCTCAGCATGGTGGTCCGGCTGTCCACATCCCGGACCCTCAGCTGGACGGTGGAGCCGTTCGTTCCGGTCCCGGTCGCATCGACCGACACCTCCTCCTCGCCTTCCCCGTCGCGCCGCACCTTGTCGGGGGACTCGCCCACGTAACCCATCCTCCTCGTCCGCCGTACCGGCCGAACCCGATTTCCATTCGCCGGTTAGCTGTCCAGTCTCCGGCACCGAGGGCCGTAACGGCCGTCACACCCCGCCCGACCGGCCACTATTCGGCCGAACCGACCTCGGACCGGGCTCTCCCAGCCAGGGACGCGAGGCCCGTACGGGGCGGTTCCAGCCCCCACCGCTAGGTCACGATTCGGAGGCGTACTCGACAAGCCGCTGTGAGAGGCGTCACTCTGTCATTCATCCACGCGGGGAGGCTTGGATGGGCAAGAGCCGCAGAACTATTCCCGAGGAACTCCTGTTGCTCGCCTTGGACCCGACCACGGGCACCACGGCGCAGCCGCAGACCCTCGACCTCGGACTCGCCGGGGCACAGCTCGTCGAGCTGTCCTTGGCCGGAAGGATCGTCCCGGACGGGGACCGGATCGCCGTGGTGCTGCCACGACCGACCGGTGACCCGACCCTGGACCACGCACTGGAACTGCTGCGCCGTCGTGGCAGCCCGGTGCGGGCCGCGCACTGGATCGGCGGGCCCCGACTGGGGCTCCGGCAGACCTACCTGGCGCACCTGGAGAGGTGCGGCATGGTGACTGCCGTGTCGGGCCAGGTGTGCGGTGTGCTGCCGACGACGCGTTACCAGGCGTCGGACGACTGCACCAACGCCGCGATCAAGCAGCGGCTGGACACCGCGATCCGCACGGGCGTCCCGCCGGACCCCAGGACGGCTGCACTGGCCGCACTGGCGCATGCCGTCGGCCTGGGCAAGCACCTCTACCCGGGCAACGAGGGCAGGTCCTCGCGGTCACGACTGCGCGACCTGATCAGGTACGACCCGCTGGGCGGCATGGTGGCGCACGCGGTGATGGACGTTCAGAACGGGCTGCCCAACCAGGCCCGTGGTCCGGCGACGGCCGCCGGACCGACCAGGCCGGCGCCGGCCGGTCGACCGGCCCCGAGCCGGCCGACCTCGGGCGGCAGCGGCCACGGGATGGTCAGCCGGGCGGTAGCCCGCTGACCGGAGCGTACGGCGGACCGTGCGCGCCGATGAACGGACGGACCCTTCGGGGCGGTCGGGCCAGGCAGTCAACTGCCGGTCCCGACCGCCCCGTTGGCATTTCACGGCGGCGCGGGCCGCTATACCGGTTCCCGGGCCGGGGCGCAAGGGCCAGGATCCCGATTGAGTGGTTTTCCGATGATCTGTTCTAGTGCCCTCCTGTGATTCCCCCGCGCCGGACCGAGTCAAGATGGCATGCTGCTCCAAGTCAGGGGGGTTGGTACCAATTTCCACAGTCTTCCGAGGCGCGCCGCTCTCCGGCCCGCCAGAGGCCCGGCCGGAGGTCGACGTGTCCGCCAACATCAATCCGACAGTTCGGCGACGCAGGCTCGGCGCCGAACTGCGGCGTCTGCGTGAACTGAAGGGGCTGACCGCCGAGGAGGTGGCCGGCCGTCTGATGGTCTCCCAGTCCAAGATCAGCCGCCTGGAGAACGGGCGCCGCTCGATCAGCCAGCGGGACGTCCGGGATCTCTGCGACGTCTACGAGGTCGGTGACGAGCGGGTCAGGGCCGGGCTGATGGAGATGGCCCGGGAGTCCCGGCAGCGCGGCTGGTGGCACGAGTTCGGCGACATCCCGTACAGCGTCTACATCGGCCTGGAGGCCGAGGCCAGCTCGATCCGGGCCTACGAGTCCTCCTTCGTCCCCGGCCTGCTGCAGACCAGGGAGTACGCCGAGGCCGTGGTCGAGGGCACCCAGCCGGACACCGAAGTGGGCGCCATCAAGCGGCGGGTGGACGTCCGGCTGAAGCGGCAGAGCCGGATATACGGCGAGGACCAGCTCGGCAGTCTCTGGGTGGTGATAGACGAGGCCGTGCTGATCCGGGTGGTGGGCGGCCCGCGGGTGATGGCCGACCAGCTGCTCCAGCTGCTGGAGTTGAGCGAGCGGCCGAACATCAACCTGCAGGTGATCCCGTTCCGGCACGGCGCGCATCCCGGCATGACCGGGACATTTTCCCTGATGGAGTTCCCGGAGTCGGCGGATTCGACCGTCGTCTACTTCGAAGGAGTGACGAGCGACCTCTACCTCGAGAAGGAGGCCGACGTCCGCCGCTATACCAATCTGTACGACCACCTGCGGGCCGCAGCGCTCAGCGTCGCGGAGAGCCGGTCATTGATTCACACCTATGCAGAGGGGTTCAAGAGATGAGCACGAAGTCGACCAGCAACCTGACCTGGCGCAAGAGCAGCCACAGCGGTGGCAACGGCGCCTGTGTCGAGATCGCCGTCCCGAGCAGCGCCACCATCGCCGTCCGTGACTCCAAGGACCCCGAGGGCCCCCAGCTGCACTTCAGCCAGGAGGCGTGGGCCGCGTTCGCCACCGCCACCGCCACCGGTGCCTTCGGCGAGATCTGAGACTCCGTCGCCCCGGGGAGCGGGCCGCAGGCGAGCAGCCGGCGGCCCGCTCCGCTGTTCCCGGGCTACTTCAGCGGGTAGCGCTCCGACCAGGCGGGGCCGCGCAGTTCGGGCCCGTGCAGCAGTTCCAGCACGAAGTCGTCGGCCAGCTCCAGGATCGTGCCCCGGCCCTCCAGTTCGGCCAGCAGCTCGGGCGGCAGCGCCGTCTCGCCGTGCAGGGCGCCGAGCAGGCTCCCGCAGACCACCCCGGTCGAGTCGCTGTCACCGGAGTGGTTGACCGCCAGCAGCAGGCCGGACTTCACGTCGTGCGCGACCAGGGCGCAGTAGACCCCGATCGCCAACGCCTCCTCCGCGACCCAGCCCTGGCCCAGCTCCTCGACCCGGTCGGCCGACGGCTCCCCCGCCCGGACCGCGTCCAGCGCCTTGCGCAGCGCCGCCGTGGTCTCCTCGTGGCCCGGGTGGTCGGACAGCGTGGCCAGCGCCAGGTGGACGCCCTCCTCCAGGGTGCCGCCCCTGGCCACCGTGTGCACGATCACCGCGAAGGCCCCCGCCGCCAGATAGCCGGTCGAATGGCCGTGCGTCAACACCGAGCACTCGACCGCCAGTTGGAACACCAGGCCGGGCTCCCAGGCGGTCAGCAGCCCGAACGGTGCGGCCCGCATCACCGTGCCGCACCCCTTCGACTCCGGGTTGCGCGGCGCATCGAGCGTGCCGGGCCGCTCCGCGTCCGGGCCGGTCAGCCCCGACAGGCAGGCCTGCCCGGGGGCGCGCTGCGCGTACAGCCACTCCTGCCGCCCCAGCCAGCCCAGATCGCTCCTGCGCTCGTCCGGGCCCCAGTCGTACTGGGTAGCCGCCCAGCGCAGGTACGCCTGGTGCACGTCGGTCGGCGGGTGCCAACTCCCGCCGTCCCGTTGGACATGGGCCCGGATCAGCCCGTCCACGGTGAACAGCGTCATCTGGGTGTCGTCGGTGACCCGGCCCGCCCGGCCGTACGCGGGGACGTAGCCCGCCACCCCGGCCGACCCGTGCGCGGCGCGGATGCTCTCCAGCGACTCGAACTCGATCCCGGCGCCGAGCGCGTCACCGATCGCCCCGCCGAGCAGACAGCCGCGCACCCTGCTGCGGAAGTCCTGCTGCTGCGCGCGCGACCACAGTGGCATCAACGGACGGCACCTTTCCTCGGGTACGGGAGCTGCCCGCCCCCGGCGGCGGCCGGGCTGGAGCGCATCCGCACTGTATTCGAATACCGCTCCGATTTGGACCTCCACCCGCGAACACCAGCTCGTCAGCACATTGTTGCCACCGCGCCACCCGGCGGCCATCCGGCAACGGCCGGGGGTTCCTAACGTCCGCAGCATGACCACCTCCCCCTCGCGTCTCGCCCTCGCCGTGGCCCTCACCGGCGCGCTCACCCTCGGCTCCGGCGCGCTCACCGCCGGGACCGCGCTGGCCGACTCCCCCACCCGGTCCGCCCAGCAGTCCGCGCACCGCATCCCGTTCACCGCCGCCACCGTGACCCAGCAGGCGGACGGCTCCTTCAAGCTCGACTGGACCGCCCCCGGCACCCGCCGGGTCACCGTGTACGCGGGCACCGACCGGGACGGCATCCGGCACCGCACCCCCGTCGCCCGGGGCAACGGCTCGGCCACCGTCACGGTCACCGGGCCGGCCACCGCCGACCGCTGGTTCTTCGAGCTGGTCCCGGACCGGGGCGAGTCGCTGACCGTCGCCGACCGTTCGCTGCACCTGGCCTCGGCCCCCAACTTCCGCGACGCGGGCGGCTACCGCACCGCCGACGGCCACTGGGTGAAGATGGGCGAGGTCTACCGCTCGGACGACCTGAGCCGGCTGACCGACGCCGACCTGGCCAAGCTCCAGCGGCTCGGCATCCGGCAGGTCTTCGACCTGCGCACCCCCGGCGAGCAGAAGACCGCCCCCGACCGCATCCCGGCCGGCGCCACCGTGGTGAACGCCAACGTGCTCGGCGTCGCCGACACCGGCGCCTTCAACGTCACCTCGCCCGCAGCCGCCGTCCAGGCGATGGTCGACGCCGAGCGCGTGATGGTCGCCGCCGACAGCGCCAGGTCCGCCTACCGGAACGTGCTCCGAGCCGCCGACGACCGGCACGCGATCCTGTTCCACTGCACCGCCGGCAAGGACCGCACCGGGTGGGCGAACGCCGCGCTGCTCACCGCGCTCGGCGTGCCGCGCAGCACGGTCGAGGCCGACTACCTGGCCAGCAACGACTACCGGGCGGCGGCCAACGCGGCGATCCTGGCGCAGCTGCCGGCTCCCTACCAGGCCGTCTACAAGCCGCTGCTGGACGTCCGTCCGGAGTACCTGAACGCCGGCTTCGACGAGGTCCAGGCCAAGTACGGCTCCTTCGACCGCTACCTCAAGTACGGCCTCGGCATCGACGCCCACCAGCTCCGCGACCGCCTCCTCGCGGGCTGACCCGCACCTTTTGCACGGGGCTCCCGTTCTACGGTCCAGGGGCTCGGGACTGCGCTGTAGGCAGGCGCTCAGCGGTCAACTACCCAGGGGCTCGGGGAACTGCGAGGAGATCTGGCGTGCGGGTCACTGTGAAAGTCCCTGACCATCTACGCGACGATCACCTTGCAAGGGCCAGCGTCGCAGTTCCCCGAGCCCCTGGACCGTAGCGGGCTGAGCGCCTGCCTAAGAGCGTCAGTCGAGGACGGGGAGCAGTTGCGGCAGGTGGCCGTCCGAGGCCAGGGCGGCCGCCCTGCGTTCGGGGGTGACCTCGCCGTAGGTGGTGGTGCGTTGGCGGTGGGGGCGGCCGGCGGCTTCGGCGATGGCTTCGAGGTCGCGGACGGACATGTAGCTGCCGTAGGCGGAGCCGGCCATCCGGGAGATGGTCTCCTCCATCAGGGTGCCGCCCAGGTCGTTCGCGCCGGAACGGAGCATCTCGGCCGCCCCCGCCGCCCCCAGCTTCACCCAGCTGGTCTGGATGTTGGGGATGTGCGGGTGCAGCAGCAGCCGGGCCATCGCCATCACCGCACGGTTGTCCCGCATGGTGGGCCCCGGCCGGGCGATCCCGGCCAGGTAGACCGGGGCGTTGGTGTGGATGAACGGCAGCGTGACGAACTCGGTGAAACCACCGGTCCGTTGCTGGATCTCGGCCAGCAGCCGCAGGTGCCCCAGCCAGTGGGTCGGGTTGTCCACGTGGCCGTACATCATGGTGGACGACGAGCGGATGCCCAACTCGTGTGCGGTGCTGACCACTTCGACCCAGGTGGCGGCGGGCAGCTTGCCCTTGGTGAGCACCCAGCGGACCTCGTCGTCGAGGATCTCCGCCGCCGTGCCGGGGATGGTGTCGAGGCCGGCGGCCTTCGCCTCGGCCAGCCAGTCGCGGATCGAGAGGCCGGTCCTGGTCGCGCCGTTGACCACCTCCATCGGGGAGAAGGCGTGCACGTGCATGCCGGGCACCCGGGCCTTCACCGCCCGGGCGATGTCGAAGTACGCGGTGCCCGGCAGGTCGGGGTGGATGCCGCCCTGCATGCAGACCTCGGTGGCCCCGACCTCCCAGGCCTGCTCGGCCCGGTCGGCGACCTGGTCCAGCGAGAGGGTGTAGGCGTCGGCGTCGGTGCGCCGCTGGGCGAAGGCGCAGAACCGGCAGCCGGTGTAGCAGACGTTGGTGAAGTTGATGTTCCGGGTGACGCAGTACGTGACCTCCTCGCCGACCGCGTCCCGGCGGACCGCGTCGGCGATCCCGCAGAGCGCGTCCAGCGCGGCGCCGTCGGCCCGGAACAGGGCCAGCGCCTGACCGTCGGTGAGCCGGGCCGGGTCGTCCGCCGCGACCGCCAGGGCCTCCCGCAGGTCGCCGCCGAGCCGCTCCGGCGCCGAACTGCCGACCTGGGCGCGGAGTTCGTCCCAGTCGCCGTAGACCTCCTCGAAGTCGGCCCGCCGGTCGCCGGTGCGCCCCTCGGTGTCGATCTCCAGGTGCAGCTCGGTCCGGCCGAACGAGACCGGCAGCTCCTCCGGCTCCTGCCAGGGCAGGCCCACCGGCATCGCGTCCTCCCGGGCCAGCCCGGTCTCCGGATCGGCCAGCGCCCGGACGTGCGGCAGGATGCGCGGGTCCAGCCACGGTTCGCCGCGCAGCAGGTACTCCGGATACACCGTCAGCCGCTCGCGCAGCGCGAAGCCCTGGGCCGCCGTCCGGGCGGCCAGCTCCTCGATCTGCGGCCAGGGGCGCTCGGGGTTGACGTGGTCGGGGGTGAGCGGGGAGACCCCGCCCCAGTCGTCGATGCCCGCACCGATGATCAGCGGGTACTGCTCGTCGACCAGGTTCGGCGGGGCCTGGATCCGGGCGGACGGGCCGAGCACCAGCCGGGTGACCGCGATCGCGGCGGCCAGCTCCTCCAGTTCGGCGTCCGGCATGGCCCGCATCGCGGTGTCCGGCTTGGCCCGGAAGTTCTGCACGATCACCTCCTGCACCCCGTGGTAGCGGCGGGCGGTGCGGCGGATCGCGAACAGCGCGTCGGCGCGCTCCTCGTAGGTCTCGCCGATGCCGATCAGCACCCCGGTGGTGAACGGCACCGCGCTGCGACCGGCGTCCTCCAGCACCCGCAGCCGGACGGCCGGCTCCTTGTCCGGCGAGCCGAAGTGCGGGCCGCCGGGCTCGGACCAGAGCCGGGTCGCGGTGGTCTCCAGCATCATCCCCATCGAGGGGGCGACCGGCTTGAGCCGCTGGAAGTCGGTCCAGCTCAGCACCCCGGGGTTGAGGTGCGGCAGCAGCCCGGTCTCCTCCAGCACCCGGATCGACATCGCCCGGACGTACGAGAGGGTGTCGTCGTACCCGTGCGCGTCCAGCCACTCGCGGGCCTCCGGCCAGCGGTCCTCGGGGCGGTCGCCGAGCGTGAACAGGGCCTCCTTGCAGCCCGTCGCCGCGCCCTGCCGGGCGATCTCCAGCACCTCGTCCGGCGAGAGGTAGAGACCGTGGCCGTCCTTGCGGAGCTTGCCGGGCACGGTGACGAAGGTGCAGTAGTGGCAGCGGTCCCGGCAGAGCCGGGTGAGCGGGATGAAGACCTTCTTCGAGTACGTGATGACCCCGGGCCGCCCGGCCTCGGCCAGCCCGGCGTCCCTGATCCGGGCCGCCGTGGCGCAGAGGTCCGTCAGATCGGCGCCGCGGGCCCGGAGCAGCACCGCCGCCTCGGCCACGTCGAGCGCCACCCCGTCCCTGGCCCGGCGGAGTGCGCGCCGCATCGAGTTGGCCGTCGGGGCGGTCGGCTGGTCCTCCGAAGGATTCATGAGGGCGACGATACCCAGCGGTTCGTCCACCGGGATGACACGACCCTGATGTGGACTCAGGGTCGGCTGCACCCCTGGTCGTACGGGCGTCCCGCCCTCTGGGGCGATGCCCGGGAACCCGGCAGGGGCTCTAATGGTTGTGCAGAGCAGGACATCTGACGACGACAGGGGTAGAAGTCATGGTGGACCAAGTGCAGCCGTACCGATCCGGCCGGCGTGCCACCGCCCGGGTGCTGGTCCCGGTCGGTGTGGTGGCCCTGACCGCGGCCGGGATCGGTCTGGTGCCCGCGATGGCCGGTGACTCGGGGCCCTCGCTGCCCGCTCTGACGGCGGAGCAGGTGGTGGCCAAGGCGCTCGGCTCCGACACCGAGGCGCTGTCCGGCACCGTGAAGGTCAAGGCCGACATCGGCGTGCCGGCCCAGCTGCTCGGCGGGCTGCCCGGCGCCGGTGGTGGCTACCGCGGCGGCGACCAGGGCGGATCGGCGGCCGCCCCCGAGGGCAAGCTGCTCGAACTGCTCGGCGGGGAGCACACCCTGCAGGTCGCGGTGGACGGCCCGGACCGCCAGCGGATCGGGCTGATCGGCGGTCTGACCGGCTACGAGCTGGTGCACAACGGCGGCGAGCTGTGGGCCTGGGACAGCAAGAGCAACGACGCGGTCCACCTGACCGGCCCGGCGGCGGCCGCCGCCCAGCGGCCGAGGACCCCGCTGCCGGTCACCCCGCAGGACGCGGCCCGGAAGTTCCTCACGCTGGGCGCCGAGTCCACCTCCGTGGCGGTGGACGGCACCGCCGAGGTGGCCGGGCAGAAGGCGTACCAGCTGAGCGTGAAGCCGAAGCAGAGCGGCTCGACCATCGCCGAGGTCCGGATCGCGGTGGCCGCCGACAACGGTGTGCCGCTGGCCGTGGTGGTCCGCTCGACCGACGGCGCCAAGGTGCTGGACGTGCACTTCAGCCAGGTCTCGTTCGCCAGGCCGAGCGCCTCGACCTTCGCCTTCACCGCCCCCAAGGGCGCCAAGGTGACGGAGCGTCGGGCCGACGCAGCCGAGGCCCCGCCCACCCGGGACGGCGCCGCGGAGCACCTCCCGAGCGCGGCCGGGGCCGGCGGTTTCGACCTGGTCGGCCAGGGCTGGGCCACCGTGCTCACCGGCAAGCTGCCTGCGGGCGAGGGGAGTTCGTTCGCCAAGGCGCTCGGCAAGCCGGTCGGCGGCGGCACCCTGATCGGTACCAAGGTGCTGAACGTGCTGATCACCGACGACGGCCGGGTGTACGCCGGTGCGGTCACCCCGCAGGTGCTGCAGAGCGCGGCCGGGGTGAAGTAGGTGGCTCTTCTCGAGCAGTCGGACGGCCGGGCGGCCACCAACCGCCCGGCCGCCTCGGCGGACGTGATCCGCACCAGCGGCCTGACCAAGCGGTTCCGGGGCGGGCAGCTGGCGGTGGACAACCTGGACCTGACGGTCCCCCGGGGGTCGGTCTTCGGCTTCCTCGGCCCGAACGGCTCCGGCAAGACCACCACCATCCGGATGCTGATGGGCCTGATCGCCCCGACCGCCGGGGTGGCCACCGTGCTCGGCGAGCCGATGCCCGGCGCGGTCTCCTCGGTGCTGCCCCGGGTCGGCGCCCTGATCGAGGGCCCGGCCCTGTACGGCTTCCTGTCCGGCCGGGACAACCTGGCCCGGATCGACGCCGCCGACCCGACCACCGACCCGCGCACCCGGTCCCGCCGGGTCGACGAGGCGCTGGACCGGGTCGGGCTGACCGCAGCGGCGGGCAAGAAGGCCCGGGCCTACTCGCTCGGCATGAAACAGCGGCTCGGGCTGGCCTCGGCCCTGCTCCGGCCGCGCGAGCTGCTGGTGCTGGACGAGCCCACCAACGGCCTGGACCCGCAGGGCATGCGGGAGATCCGCGCGCTGATCCGGGAGGTCGCGGCCGACGGCACCACCGTCTTCCTCTCCTCCCACTTGCTCGACGAGATCGAGCACGTCTGCACCCACGCGGCCGTGATGGCCAAGGGCCGCCTGCTGGTGCAGGGCACGGTGGCCGAGCTGGCCGCCCGTGCCTCGGGCCGCCTGGTGGTCCGTACGCCCGACGTCGCGCTGGCCGCCGAGGTGCTGGCCGGCCGTCAGGTCACCGACCTGACCAACGACGAGGACCGGGTCTCCGGCACCCCGCTGGGCGACCAGGAACTGCCCAAGCTCTGCGCCGCCCTGGTCGAGGCCGGGGTCCGGGTGCACGGCTTCGGCGTGGAGCGCGGCACACTCGAGGACGCCTTCGTGGCACTGACCGGAGAGGGTTTCGATGTCGCTGGTTGAGACGCGGCCGCTGACCGCCGCCGTGGCGGTGCGGGGTTTGCTCTCGCTGTTCCGCAGCGAGCTGGGGCTGACCTTCCGCCGGGCCAGGACGATCACCCTGCTCGGCATCCTGGCCGCACTGCCGGTGCTGATCGGCCTGGTGATCAAGTGGCAGACCGACGAGTCGGGGGGCGGCGGCGGTCCGGCCTTCATCGCCCAGGTGACCCAGAACGGCCTGTTCCTGGTCTTCACCTCACTGGCCGTCACCCTGCCGATCTTCCTGCCGATGACGGTGGGCGTGGTGGCCGGCGACTCGATCGCCGGTGAGGCCGCCTCCGGCACCCTGCGCTACCTGCTGGTCGCCCCGGCCGGGCGGACCAGGCTGCTGGCCGTCAAGTTCGCGGCGGGGATGACCTTCTGCCTGGCCGCCACCCTGGCCGTCGCACTGTCCGCCCTGGCCACCGGCGCGGCGCTGTTCCCGCTCGGCGAGGTCACCCTGCTCTCCGGCGACACCGTCGGCCCCGGGGCGGCCCTGTTCCGGGCGGTCCTGGTCGCCCTGGTGGTCGCCGCCTCCCTCGCCGGGCTGGTCGCCATCGGCCTGTTCGTCTCCACCCTGACGGGCAGTGGGATCGCCGCCATGGCCACCACGGTGGTGCTGGTGATCACCGTGCAGATCCTGGACACCTTCCCCCAGCTGCACGCCATCCAGCCCTACCTCTTCACCCACCACTGGCTCAGCTTCGGCGACCTGCTCCGGCAGCCGATCTACTGGGACAACGTCCTGCAGAACCTCGGCCTCCAGGCCGTCTACGTAGCCGTCTTCGGCTCCGCCGCCTGGGCCCGCTTCACCTCCCGCGACATCACTGCGTGAGCTCGGGGGCTGTGCTGTAGGCAGGCGCTCAGCCGTCAACCACCCAGGGGCTCGGGGCTGCACCATAGGCAGGCGCTCAGCCGTCAACCACCCAGGGGCTCGGGGCTGCACCATAGGCAGGCGCTCAGCCGTCAACCACCCAGGGGCTCGGGGAACTGCGAGGAGATCTGGCGTTCGGGTCACTGCGAAAGTGCCTGACCATTTACGCGACGATCACCTTTCCCGAGGCCGGCGTCGCAGTTCCCCGAGCCCCTGGTGGTGCACCTCGTGCGCCCGCGCGGCGGAGCCGCACAACAACAGAGCCCCGAGCCCCTGACCGTAGCTGCCGAAGCGCCTGCCAAAAGCATCGTCAGGCAGTACGGGAGGCCGCGGCCGCACAGGCGAGGACCGGGAGTTGGGTCGGGGAGACCAGGAAGAGCGGGGACCAGCCGGGGCAGACCAGGCGGACGCCGGCCGTCAGGCCGTGCAGGCGGGCCCGGTGCGACCCCTTGAGCTCGACCCGGTCCAGCCGGTAGGGGGACTCCAGGGTGATCGCCGGGTGGCCGGGACGCTGCCAGCGGAAGGTCACGGGGCCGCCGGGGTGGGCGGCACTGAGCAGGAGCTCACCGGTTTCGGCGGCATCCATCTCACGGCGGACGGCGGGCACCCGCAACGCCCCTCTGGAGGCCAGGACCAGGGCCCCGTCCACCGCCCCGGCACGTCGGAACGGCCGGGCCACCCGAGCGCTGAGCTGGACCATCGCGACTCCTCCCGGGCCTCACCGAGCTGTGGCACCCCGGACGTTAGCAGGAGTGCGGCCCGGTTGAGGAGATCCGGAAACGAGTTCTTCACACCACGGGACGTCAGGCCGAGAGCGCCCGCTCCGGTGCGTCGGCCACCGCGACCGGCCGGGCGAGCGCGGCCGCCGCCCGGTTCTGCCGGAGCCGCCGCAGCGCGTCCCAGCTCAGCATCACCAGCGCGACCCAGACCAGGGCGAACCCGGCCCAGCGGGCGGGCGGCATCTGCTCGTGGAAGACGGTGATCCCGAGCAGGAACTGGAGCACCGGCGCCAGGTACTGGAGCAGCCCGAGGGTGCTCAGCGGCACCCGCAGGGCGGCCGCGCCGAAGCAGAGCAGCGGGATCGCGGTGATCACCCCGCTGAGCATCAGCAGGCCCGAGTGACCCCAGCCGGCGACCCCGAAGCTGCCCTCGCCGCGGACCGCCAGCCAGATCAGGAAGGCCACCGCGAAGGGGAACATCACCGCGCTCTCCAGCGCGAAGCTCTCCTGGCCGCCGAGGGCGACCTTCTTCTTGAGCAGGCCGTAGGTGCCGAAGGAGAACGCCAGGGTGAGCGCGATCCAGGGCAGTCGGCCGTAGCCGACGGTGAGCACCACGACCGCCGCCGTTCCGACGCCGACCGCCACCCACTGGGCGGTGCGCAGCCGTTCGCGCAGCAGAAGGACGCCGAAGGCGATGGTGACCAGCGGGTTGATGAAGTACCCGAGGCTGGCCTCGACCACGTGGCCGGCGTTCACCGCCCAGATGTACACGCCCCAGTTGACCGTGATGGTCATCGCGGCCAGCACCGAGAGGGCCAGCCTGCGGGGCTGGGCGAGCAGCGGCCTGATCCACGCCCACCGGCGCTGGACCAGCAGCAGCAGGGCCACGGCCACCAGCGACCAGGTCATCCGGTTGGCCAGGATGTCGACCGCGCTGCTGGGCTCCAGCAGCGGCCAGAACAGCGGGAAGAGCCCCCAGATTCCGTACGCGGCCACGCCGTAGCCGATCCCGTTGCCGCTGCCGGCCTCTTGCTTCCCCGCCATTGACCGGCCGCCCTCCGCGCGCACTGCCCTCCGGTCGAAGGTAGCGGCAGGGAGGGCGGACTGTCATCTCCGTATCAGGGTTTGACTCATGACAGGTCAGACCGCCGCGGCGACCGTCTCCGCCAGCGGCGTGGTCGGACGGCCGATCAGCTTGCTCAGCCCGCCCTGGTGCCGGGCCAGCTCGCCCCGGGCGATGGCGGCGTCGACCTCGACCAGGATCGCGGCGAAGCCCTCGGGCAGACCGGCTCCGACCAGGACGGCCCGGTGCTGCTCGGCGGGCAGGTCGCGGTACTCGACCGGCTTGCCCGAGGCGGCGGCCAGCGCGGCCGCGTACTCCGAGAAGCTCCAGGCAACGTCCCCGCTGAGCTCGTACACCCGGTTGGCGTGGCCCTCGCCGGTCAGCACCTCGACGGCCGCGTCGGCGTAGTCGCGACGGCTGGCGGTGGCGATCCTGGTGTCGCCGTTGCTGCCGACCACGGCGCCGTGCTCCAGGGCGACCGCGGCGTTGGCGGTGTAGTTCTCGGTGTACCAGCCGTTGCGCAGGAAGACGTAGGGCAGGCCGGAGGCGAGGATGGCCGCCTCGGTGCCCTTGTGGTCGTCGGCGAGCGCGAAGTTGGCGTCGTCGCCGCCCAGGACGCCGGTGTAGGCGAGCAGCGCGACCCCGGCCGCCTTGGCCGCCTCGACCACGGCGGTGTGCTGCGGGATCCGGGCGCCGACCGCGTCGCCCGAGATCAGCAGCACCTTGTCACCGGCCCCGAAGGCGGCCGCCAGCGTCTCGGGCCGGTCGTAGTCGACCACCCGCACGTCGACGCCCCGGGCCGCCCAGTCGGCGGCCTTGTCGGCCGAGCGGACGGCCACCGCGAGCTCGGTGGCGGGGACCTTGGCCAGCAGGCCCTCGACGACCAGGCGGCCGAGCTGTCCGGTGGCTCCGGTGACGACGATCATGACGTTCTCCCTGCGGTGGGCTCTTGTGCTGACAGCACTCACCGTATGTACTGGACTTACCAATCGGAAGTACGCACTTCGAAGTAGGGTACTGACATGAAGGTAAGTGTCGAGGAACTGCAGCACCCGCCGGACGTCAACGACCGGATGTGCCCGTCCCGGGGCGTGCTGGAGCACGTCACCAGCCGCTGGGGCGTGCTGGTGCTGATCGCGCTGGCCGAGCGCGAGTACCGGTTCAGCGAGCTGCGCCGCCGGGTCGCCGGGGTGAGCGAGAAGATGCTCGCCCAGACCCTGCAGAACCTCGAGCGGGACGGCTTCGTGCACCGCGAGGCGCACCCGGTGATCCCGCCCCGGGTCGACTACCGGCTCACCCCGCTCGGCGTCGAGGCGGCCGAGCTGGTCGGCGGCCTCGCGCACTGGGTGGAGCGGCACACCCCCACGGTGCTGGCCACCCGGCTGGTGTACGACGCCGCCCGCTGACCCCACGGCGGGGGCCGGCGGGCGGCGGGGCCGGGCTCAGGCCACCGTCCAGGTGTCCTTCCCGGTCAGCAGGGCCCCCAGGTCGCCCCGGCCGTGCTGCTCGACGGCCAGGTCCAGCTGATCGCCCATCAGGTCGTCGTAGACCGGCCGCCGGACCGAGCGCAGCACCCCGATCGGGGTGTGGTGCAGGGTGTCGGCGTCGGCGATCCGGGACAGCGCGAACGCCAGCGCCGGGTTGGGGTGGTGGGCGTCGTGCACCAGCACGTCCGCCTGGTTCTCCTCGCTGAGCGGCGCCACGTACAGCTCGCCGACCGCGTCCCGGAAGACGCCCCGGCCGGCGAAGGTGACCGGCTGCCCGTGCTCCAGCCGGATCAGCGCCTCGTCCCGGGTGCCCGGGTCCTTGAGCACCTCGAAGGCGTTGTCGTTGAAGATGTTGCAGTTCTGGTAGATCTCCACCAGCGCGGTGCCCTGGTGCTCGGCGGCCGCCCGGAGCACCGACTGCAGGTGCTGGCGGTCAGAGTCGATGGTCCGGGCGACGAAGGTGGCCTCGGCGCCGATCGCCAGCGAGAGCGGGTTGAAGGGGTGGTCCAGCGAGCCCATCGGGGTGGACTTGGTGATCTTCCCGACCTCGCTGGTGGGCGAGTACTGACCCTTGGTCAGCCCGTAGATCCGGTTGTTGAACAGCAGGATCTTCAGGTTGACGTTCCGTCGCAGCGCGTGGATCAGGTGGTTGCCACCGATCGACAGCGCGTCGCCGTCACCCGTCACCACCCAGACCGACAGGTCCCGCCGGGAGGCGGCCAGGCCGGTGGCGATCGCCGGGGCACGGCCGTGGATCGAGTGCATCCCGTAGGTGTTCATGTAGTACGGGAAGCGCGAGGAGCAGCCGATCCCGGAGACGAAGACGGTGTTCTCCCGCCTGATGCCCAGCTCGGGCATGAACGCCTGGACGGCGGCCAGGATCGCGTAGTCCCCGCAGCCGGGGCACCAGCGCACCTCCTGGTCGGTCTTGAACTCCTTGGCGGTCTGCAGCGCCTCGGCCTTGGGGACCAGTCGAAGGCTCTCCATCACTTCTCCTCCAGAGTGCCGATGGCGGCGGACAGCACGTCGGCCAGCTGGGCCGCCTTGAACGGCAGCCCGCGCACCTGGTTGTAGGACTCCGCGTCCACCAGGTACTTGGCCCGAAGCAGCAGGGCGAGCTGACCGAGGTTCATCTCCGGCACGATCACCTTGTCGTACGCCTTGAGGATCGAACCCAGGTTCGCCGGGAAGGGGTTGAGGTGCCGCAGGTGGGTCTGCGCCACCTCGCCGCCGTCCGCCCGGACCCGCCGGACGGCCGCGGTGATCGGGCCGTAGGTGGAGCCCCAGCCGAGCACCAGCACCCGGGCCTTGCCGGACGGGTCGTCGACCTCCAGGTCGGGGACGTCGATCCCGTCGATCTTGGCCTGCCGGGTGCGGACCATGAAGTCGTGGTTGGCCGGGTCGTAGGAGATGTTCCCGGTGCCGTCCTGCTTCTCGATCCCGCCGATCCGGTGCTCCAGGCCGGCCGTGCCGGGCACCGCCCAAGGGCGGGCCAGCGTGGCCGGGTCGCGCTGGTACGGCCAGAACTCGCCGTCGTGGTTCGGTCCGGTGGCGAAGTCGGGGTCGATGGAAGGGAGTTCGTCCACGGTCGGGATCCGCCAAGGCTCCGAGCCGTTGGCCAGGTAGCCGTCCGAGAGCAGGAAGACCGGGGTGCGGTAGACCACCGCGATCCGGGCCGCCTCCAGTGCGGCGTCGAAACAGTCGGCCGGGGTGGCCGGGGCCACGATCGGCACCGGCGCCTCGCCGTTGCGGCCGAACATCGCCTGCAGCAGGTCGGCCTGCTCGGTCTTGGTGGGCAGGCCGGTGGACGGGCCACCGCGCTGGATGTCCACCACCAGCAGCGGGAGTTCGAGCGAGACCGCCAGGCCGATGGTCTCCGACTTGAGCGCCACCCCGGGGCCCGAGGTGGTGGTGACCCCGAGCGCCCCGCCGAACGCGGCACCGAGCGCGGCACCGATCCCGGCGATCTCGTCCTCGGCCTGGAAGGTCCGGACGCCGAAGTTCTTGTGCCGGGACAGCTCGTGCAGGATGTCCGAGGCCGGGGTGATCGGGTAGGAGCCCAGGAAGACCGGCAGGCCGGAGCGCTGCCCGGCCGCGATCAGGCCGTAGGACAGCGCGAGGTTGCCGGAGATGTTCCGGTAGGTGCCGAGCGGCAGCCTGGCCGGGGCCACCTCGTAGGAGACCGCGAAGTCCTCGGTGGTCTCGCCGAAGTTCCAACCCGCCCGGAACGCCGTGATGTTGGCCTCGGCGATGTCCGGCTTCTTGGCGAACTTCTGCCGCAGGAACGCCTCCGTCCCGTGGGTGGGCCGGTGGTACATCCAGGACAGCAGCCCGAGCGCGAACATGTTCTTCGCCCGCTCGGCGTCCTTCCGGGCCAGGCCGGAGTCCTTGAGCGCCTCCAGGGTGAGCGCCGTCAGCGGCACCCGGTGCACGTGGTACGCCTCCAGCGAGCCGTCGGCCAGCGGGTCGGCGGCGTAACCGACCTTCGCCAGCGCGCGCTTGGTGAACTCGTCGGTGTTGGCGATGATCTCGGCGCCGCGCGGCAGGTCACCCAGGTTGGCCTTGAGCGCCGCCGGGTTCATCGCGACCAGCACGTTCGGCGCGTCGCCCGGGGTGAGGATGTCGTGGTCCGCGAAGTGCAGCTGGAACGACGACACGCCGGGCAGGGTCCCGGCGGGGGCCCTGATCTCGGCCGGGAAGTTCGGCAGCGTCGAGAGGTCGTTGCCGAACGACGCCGTCTCCGAGGTGAAGCGGTCACCGGTGAGCTGCATACCGTCACCGGAGTCCCCGGCGAACCGGATGATCACCCGGTCCACCCGCCGGATCGGCTTCGCGGGGCGCTGCCGCGCGCCCGGGGGCGGGACCGGCCCCGAACGGCCTTCGCCGCCGTCAGAGCCGTCCACTGCCTCTGCCTGATCCACCTGACTGGTCACTGCCGCGGACCTCCTCGTGGGCGCCAGGCGCGGGCGTGAGCCGTGTGCCCCGTCCGCGTGGTGCACTGCTTGGCATCCTAGGCCGCCGGAACCCGCCCGGGCCGTAACTTCGGATCAGCGGCGGGGCCCTCCACCGGTACACAACGTTGACGCTAGGGGTCTTCATGCCCCGCGCAGGGGTGGCTCGATCAGGACTGTAGGTAGGTGAGCACCGCCAGCACCCGACGGTGGTCCTCGGGGCTCTGGCCGAGGCCCAGCTTGAGGAAGATGTTGCTGACGTGCTTCTCCACCGCGCCGTCCGAGACCACCAGCTGCCGGGCCACCGCGGCGTTGGTCCGGCCCTCGGCCATCAGCCCGAGCACCTCGCGCTCGCGCGGGGTCAGCCCGGCCAGCACGTCGCCCTTGCGGCTGCGGCTGAGCAGCTGCTGCACCACCTCCGGGTCCAGCGCGGTGCCGCCGTCGGCCACCCGGACCACCGCGTCGACGAACTCCCTGACCTCGGCCACCCGGTCCTTGAGCAGGTAGCCGACGCCCCGGGTGGAGCCGGCCAGCAGCTCGCTCGCGTACTTCTCCTCGACGTACTGGGACAGCACCAGCACGCCCAGCCCCGGGTACAGCCCGCGCAGCGTGACGCAGGCCCTGACCCCCTCGTCGGTGTGGGTCGGCGGCATCCGGACGTCGGCCACCACCACGTCCGGCAGCGCGTCGCCGGCGGCCAGCTCCTGGACGGTGCGGACCAGCGACTCGCCGTCCCCGACGCCCGCGACCACCTCCAGGCCCCGGTCGGTGAGCAGCCTGGTCAGGCCCTCGCGCAGCAGTACGGAGTCCTCGGCGATGACGACACGGAGCATGACGGCCTTTCGGGCAGGGAGACCGGACGGCGTCCAGTCTCCCGCATCCGACGATCCGTCATGCCGGGCGGGCTCCCCGTCACATGGTGCGGATGGCCACCGCGTCGCACAGGCCCTGCAGGGCCGCCTTGGCCGGGCAGTCCGGCAGCGGGGCGAGCAGCGCGCGGGCCTCCTCGGCGTAGCGCAGGGTGTCCCGGCGGGCGCGTTCCAGCGCCGGGTGCCGGCGCAGCAGCTTGAGCGCCTCGGCGTGCAGCTCGTCGTCGGCCGCCAGGTCGAGGGTGAGCAGCTCGCGCAGCCGGAGGTCCTCGGGGTCGGCCTGGTCCACCGGCATCTGCTGGAGCAGCAGGATCGGCAGCGTCGGCACGCCCTCGCGCAGGTCGGTGCCGGGGGTCTTGCCGGACTCGTGGCCGTCGCTGGCGATGTCCAGCACGTCGTCGGCGAGCTGGAACGCGGTGCCCATCCGCTCGCCGTACTGGCGGAGGATCTCCACCGCCTCCGGGGTGGCGCCGGCCATCAGCGCGCCGAGGTGGCAGGCCACCGCGACCAGCGAGCCGGTCTTGCCCGCGATCACGTCCAGGTAGTGCTGGAGCGGGTCGTCCTCGGGGCGCGGGCCGGCCGTCTCCAGGATCTGGCCGGTCACCAGTCGCTCGAACGCGTCGGCCTGCAGCCGGACCGCCGCCGGGCCGAGGTCGGCCAGCACCTGGGAGGCGCGGGAGAACAGGAAGTCGCCGGTCAGGATGGCGACCGAGTTGTCCCAGCGGGAGTTGGCGCTCGGCGCGCCCCGCCGGACGGGGGCCTCGTCCATCACGTCGTCGTGGTACAGGGTGGCCAGGTGGGTCAGCTCGACCACCACGGCGGCGGGGACCACACCGGGCGCGTACGGGTCGCCGAACTGGGCGGCCAGCATCACCAGCAGCGGGCGGAAGCGCTTGCCGCCGGCCTCGATCAGGTGGCTCGCGGTGACGGTGATGAACGGGACTTCGCTCTTGACCGTCTCGGTCAGGGACGCCTCGACGGCGTCCATGCCGGCCTGGACGTCGCTGGTGAGATCGCGGTCCTGCACGCTCAGCCCGAAGGGCCCCACGACGGTCACGCAGACCACTCCTGTCCCTGGTCGATTCGCGGCCTGGTCCCTGAGTGCCGCCGCTGGCCTACTAGGAGGGTATCCGGTCGCGAGTGGATCACTGCACGGGCGTGCGGACCTCCCCGGGTCCTGTCACGGAACAGGGCCCGCAGCCTGCGGCTACGGGCCCTGTCGCGGTCGCTCAACGCGTGAAGACCGAGGCCGAGGAGGCCAGGTCGAGGAAGTACTGCGGGGCCAGCCCGAGCACCAGGGTGACCAGGACGCCGACCGCGATGGCGGTGCTGGTGAGCACGCTGGGCACGGCCACGGCGGGCCCGCCCGGACGCGGGTCGGAGAAGAACATCAGCACGATCACGCGGATGTAGAAGAAGGCCGCGACGGCCGAGCTGAGCACACCGACGATCACCAGCGGCGTGGCACCGCCGGCCGCCGCCGCCTGGAACACCGCGAACTTGCCGGTGAAGCCCGAGGTCAGCGGGATGCCGGCGAAGGCCAGCAGGAAGAGCGCGAAGACCGCCGCCAGCAGCGGCGAGCGCCGCCCCAGCCCGGCCCAGCTGGACAGGTGGGTCGCCTCCCCCTTGGAGTCGCGCACCAGGGTCACCACCGCGAACGCGCCGAGGGTGACGAAGGAGTACGCGGCCAGGTAGAAGAGGACCGCCCCGACGCCCTGCTTGTTGGAGGCGATCACGCCGGTCAGGATGAAGCCGGCGTGCGCGATCGAGGAGTACGCCAGCAGTCGCTTGACGTCCTGCTGGGTGACCGCCAGCACCGCGCCGACCACCATGGTCAGGATCGCCACGCCCCACATGACGGGCCGCCAGTCCCAGCGCAGGCCCGGGAAGGCCACGTAGAACAGCCGGAGGAAGGCCCCGAACGCGGCCGTCTTGGTGGCCGCGGCCATGAAGCCGGTGACCGGGGTCGGCGCGCCCTGGTAGACGTCCGGGGTCCAGGAGTGGAACGGCACCGCGCCGACCTTGAAGAGCAGGCCGACCGAGAGCATCGCCAGGCCGATCAGCAGCAGCGCGTCGTTCTGGGTGGAGCCCGCCAGCGCCGGGGTGACCTGGGCAACCCCGGAGACCACGTCGGCGATCCCGCCCAGCCGGACGGTGCCCGCGTAGCCGTACAGCAGCGCGATGCCGAACAGGAAGAAGGCCGAGGCGAAGGCGCCGAGCAGGAAGTACTTGACCGCCGCCTCCTGGGAGAGCAGCCGGCGGCGCCGGGCCAGTGCGCAGAGCAGGTAGAGCGGGAGGGAGAAGACCTCCAGCGCGACGAACATGGTCAGCAGGTCGTTGGCGGCCGGGAAGAGCAGCATGCCGCCGACCGCGAACAGGGTGAGCGGGTAGACCTCGGTGGAGGCGAACCCGGCCCGGGTGGCCTGCCGCTCCTGCTCGCTGCCGGGGACCGACGCGCCCTGCGGGACGAAGGCGTCCACGGCGTTGCCGTTCAGCTTCGGCTCCAGCCGGCGCTCGGCGTAGGTGAGCACGGCCACCGCGGCGGAGAGCAGGATCAGGCCCTGCAGGAACAGCGCGGGGCCGTCGATGGCCACCGCGCCCATCGCCAGCAGCCCGGCCTCGGTGGAGGCGTGCCCCTGGGCGGCCAGCACCACCACGGCGCCGAACGAGGCCGCCAGGCCGAGCAGCGCGATGGTGACCTGGGCGCCGTACCGGGCCCGGCGCGGCAGGAACGCCTCGGCCAGGATGCCCAGCAGGGCGGCCCCGAAGACGATCAGCATCGGCGAGAGCTGGCCGTACTCGATGTGCGGCGCCGGGATGCTGGGGCTGTTGCCGCCCGCGGCGGCGAGCCAACCGCTCACTTGTGCTCACCTCCGGTGGTGGCGGCGACCGGGTGGGCCGGTGCCGGGTCGGTCTGCTGCACCTGGGACATGGTGGCGTCCACGGTCGGGTTGACCAGGTCGGTGAGCGGCTTGGGGTAGACGCCCAGCAGGATGGTCAGGGCCACCAGCGGGGCCACCACGGCCAGCTCACGGACCTTCAGGTCCGACATGCCCGCCACGCCCTCCTTGACGGGGCCTGTCATGGTGCGTTGGTAGAGCAGCAGCGCGTACAGCGCGGCCAGCACGATGCCCAGGGTGGCGATGATCCCGATCACCGGGTACTTGGCGAAGGTGCCGACCAGGACCAGGAACTCGCTGACGAACGGGGCGAGCCCGGGCAGCGAGAGGGTGGCCAGGCCACCGATCAGGAAGGTCCCGGCGAGCACCGGGGCGACCTTCTGCACCCCGCCGAAGTCGCTGATCAGGCGCGAGCCCCGACGGGAGATCAGGAAGCCCGCGACCAGCATCCAGGCGGCGGTGGAGATGCCGTGGTTCACCATGTAGAGGGTGGCACCGCTCTGCGCCTGGGTGGTGAAGGCGAAGATGCCCATGATGATGAAGCCGAAGTGCGAGATCGAGGCGTACGCGACCAGGCGCTTGATGTCCTTCTGACCGACCGCCAGCAGCGCGCCGTAGACGATCCCGATCAGGGCCAGCACCAGGATCACCGGCCCGAAGGTGGTGGACGCGTCCGGGAACAGGCCCAGGCAGAACCGCAGCATCGCGAAGGTGCCGACCTTGTCGACCACCGCCGTGATCAGCACGGCCGTCCCGGCGGTGGCCTCGCCCATCGCGTTCGGCAGCCAGGTGTGCAGCGGCCAGAGCGGGGCCTTCACCGCGAAGGCGAAGAAGAAGCCCAGGAAGAGCGCCTTCTCGGCGGTCGGGTCGATCACCAGCTTGCCGCTCGCGATCGCGTCGGTCAGCGTCGGCAGGTCGAAGGTGGCCAGGCCCTGCCCGGAGGCGATCACGTACAGCCCGATCACGGCGGCCAGCATGACCAGACCGCCGAGCAGGTTGTAGAGCAGGAACTTGACGGCGGCGTACGAGCGCTGGGCGCTCGCGTCCGGTCCGCCGGCCCGGTCGCCGAAGCCGCCGATCAGGAAGTACATCGGGATCAGCATGGCTTCGAAGAAGACGTAGAACACGAAGACGTCGGTGGCCAGGAAGGAGACGATCACCATCGCCTCGACCGCCAGCACCAGGGCGAAGAAGCCCTGGGTGCGGCGCAGGTTCTCGAAGGTGCCGTCCGGGTTCTGGATCGGCTCCGCGTCGTGCCAGGAGGCCAGCAGCACGATCGGCACCAGCACCGCGGTGAGCAGCACCAGGACCGCGCCGATCCCGTCCACGCCGAGCGAGAAGCTGATCCCGAAGGACCTGATCCAGCTGTACGACTCGGTCAACTGGTAGCGGTCACCGCCGGGTTCGTACCGGACGGCGACCAGCACGGCCAGCACCAGGGCGGCCGTCGAGACGGCCATCGCGGTGAGCTTCGCCGTCCGTCGGCGGGCCTCGGTGGTGCCACCCGGCAGCGCCGCGGTGAGCACCGCCCCGGCGGCGGGGACGGCACAGGTGGCGGTCAGCAGATAGCTCATCGCCGGACCTCCCATACAAGTCGGCCGAGCAGGTGGGTAGCGGCCATCAGACGGACCTCATCAGCAGAGTGGTGGCGACCAGCACCAGGGTGCCGCCGAACATCGAGAGCGCGTACGTCCGGACGTAGCCGGTCTGGATCCGGCGCAGCCGGCCGGAGATCCCGCCGATCGTGGCGGCCAGGCCGTTCACGAAGCCGTCCACCGCCTTGCTGTCCAGGTAGACCAGCGAGGCGGCCAGGGCGGAGCCGGGGCGGACCAGCACGGCGTGGTTGAAGTCGTCCTGGAGCAGGTCGCGACGGGCCGCCCGGGTGAGCAGCGAGCCCACCGGCGGGGTGACCGGCACCGGGGCGCGGCCGTACATCAGCCAGGACAGCAGCACACCGCCGGCCACGCAGACCGAGGTGAGCACGGTGACCGTGGTGGCGTTCAACGGCGAGTCGCCGTGGGCCAGTCCGGTGACCGGCTCCAGCCAGCCGACGAAGGACTCGTTGAAGGCGAACAGCCCACCGGCGAAGACCGAGCCGAAGGCCAGCACGACCATCGGCAGCGTCATGCTGGCCGGGGACTCGTGCGGGTGCGGCTCGTGGCCCTCCGCATCCGGCTGCCAGCGCTTCGCGCCGAAGAAGGTCAGGATCATCACCCGGGTCATGTAGAACGCGGTGACGGCCGCGCCGACCAGGGTGCAGAGGCCGAGGATCCAGCCCTCGGTGCCGCCCTTGGCGAACGCCGCCTCGATGATCTGGTCCTTGGAGAAGAAGCCGGACAGCCCGGGGAACCCGATGATCGCCAGGTAGCCGAGGCCGAAGGTGACGAAGGTGACCGGCATGAACTTCCGCAGGCCGCCGTAGTGCCGCATGTTCACCTCGTCGTTCATGCCGTGCATGACCGACCCGGCGCCGAGGAACAGCCCGGCCTTGAAGAAGCCGTGCGTCACCAGGTGCATGATGGCGAACGCGTAGCCGATCGGGCCGAGGCCCGCCGCCAGCACCATGTAGCCGATCTGCGACATGGTCGAGCCGGCCAGCGCCTTCTTGATGTCGTCCTTGGCGCAACCGACGATCGCACCGAACAGCAGCGTCACCGCACCGACCACCACGACCACGGTCTGGGCGTCGGGGGCCAGGTTGAAGATCACGCTGGACCGGGTGATCAGGTAGACGCCGGCGGTCACCATGGTGGCCGCGTGGATCAGGGCCGAGACCGGGGTCGGGCCCTCCATCGCGTCCCCGAGCCAGGACTGCAGCGGCACCTGGGCGGACTTGCCGCAGGCGGCCAGCAGCAGCATCAGCGCGATCGCGGTGAGCTTGCCCTCGCCCGCCTGCTCGGCGGTGCCGAACACCCCGGCGAACGTGACGTCGCCGAACTCGGTGAACATCAGCATGATGCCGATCGACAGCCCGAGGTCGCCGACCCGGTTGACCAGGAAGGCCTTCTTCGCGGCCACCGCGGCGCTGGGCTTGTGCTGCCAGAACCCGATCAGCAGGTACGAGGCGAGCCCGACGCCCTCCCAACCCGCGTACAGCAGCAGGTAGTTGTCCGCCAGCACGAGCAGCAGCATGGCGGCCAGGAAGAGGTTCAGGTAGGCGAAGAAGCGACGGCGGCGCGGGTCGTGCGCCATGTAGCCCATCGAGTAGATGTGGATCAGTGTCCCGACACCCGTGATCAACAGCACGAAGGTGACCGAGAGTTGGTCCAGCTGGAAGGCGACGTCGGCCTTGAAGCCGCCGACCTCGATCCAGCTGAAGAGGCGCTGGGAGATCGAGCGGTGCTCGGCCTCCCGGCCCAGCATGTCCGAGAACAGTGCCAGGCCGAGCCCGAACGAGGTGGCGGCCAGCGCGGTGCCGAGCCAGTGCCCGTAGCGGTCGAACAGCCGACCGCCCAGCAGTAGCAGGGCAGCACCGAGCAACGGGGCCGCCACGAGCAGCGGAATGAGTGAGTTCACCGTGGGCCCTCCGCCTACAGCTTCATCAGGTTGCTGTCATCGACCGAAGCCGAGTGCCTGGACCGGAAGATGGACACGATGATGGCGAGGCCGACCACGACCTCGGCCGCGGCGACCACCATGGTGAAGAACGCGATGATCTGGCCGTCCAGGTTGCCGTGCAGCCGGGAGAAGGTGACCAGTGCCAGGTTCGAGGCGTTGAGCATCAGCTCGACGCACATGAAGAGCACGATCGCGTTCCGCCGGATCAGCACGCCGGAGGCCCCGATGGTGAACAACAGGGCGGCCAGGTAGAGGTAGTTGACGGGGTTCACGCCTGCTCCTCCTGCTCCGGCCGGGACTTCGGCGTGGTCTCCAGCGCCTTGCGCGGGCCCGCCACCGGCGGCCGGGCCGACGGACCGCGGCCCAGCCAGTCGGCGGTGGTCGCCTCCAGCTCGGCCATCCGGTCCAGCATGTCCCGGCTGACATCGCGGATCTGGCCGCGCTCGCGCAGCGTGTTCATCACCGAGTCCTCACTGACGGTGCCGTCCGGCAGCAGCGCCGGGATGTCCACCGCGTTGTGCCGGGCGTACACGCCGGGGGCGGGCAGCGGCGGCAGCTGGATGTTGTCCCTGACCCGCTGGGCGGCCAGCTGACGCTGGGTCAGCGGAGCCTTGACGTGCTCGCGGTGGGTCAGCACCATCGCACCGATCGCCGCGGTGATCAGCAGCGCGCCGGTCAGCTCGAAGGCCCAGACGTAGTCGGTGAACAGCAGCCGGGCCAGGCCCTGCACGTTGCCCTCGGCGTTCGCCTCGGTCAGACCGGCGAAGGTGGAGAGCTTGGCGTTGGAGATCCCGGCGATCAGCAGCACGCCGAAGCCGAGGCCGCAGAGCACGGCGGCGACCCGCTGGCCCTTCAGCTGCTCCTTGAGCGAGTCGTCCGAGGTGACGCCGACCAGCATCAGCACGAACAGGAACAGCATCATGATCGCGCCGGTGTAGACCACGATCTGCACCACGCCCAGGAAGACCGCGCCCTGGGCGAAGTAACAGACCGCCAGCGCCATCATGGTGGCGGCCAGGCAGAGCGCGCTGTGCACCGCCTTCTTCATCAGCAGCATGCCGAGCGCGCCGCCGACCGCGAGCACGGCGAGGATCCAGAACTGGACCGCTTCTCCGGTGGAGGTCATCCCTGCACCTCCCGCTCCCGGTCCGTCTTCTGCTGCTGGACGGTGCCGGGCGCCGCCTGGGTGATCTCGCCCAGGTAGTAGGCGCTCTCGCCGGCCCCGGGGTAGTAGGCGTGCGGGGCCTCCACCATGCCCTCGGTGAGCCCCACCAGCAGCTGCTCCTTGGTGAAGATCAGGTCGGCCCGGGAGGAGTCGGCCAGCTCGTACTCGTTGGTCATGGTGAGCGCCCTGGTCGGGCAGGCCTCGATGCACAGGCCGCAGAGGATGCAGCGGGCGTAGTTGATCTGGTACACCGCGCCGTACCGCTCACCGGGCGAGTAGCGCTCCTCGTCGGTGTTGTCCGCGCCCTCGACGTAGATCGCGTCGGCCGGACAGGCCCAGGCACAGAGCTCACAGCCGACGCACTTCTCCAGGCCGTCCGGGTGCCGGTTCAGCTGGTGGCGGCCGTGGAAGCGCGGAGCGGTGGGCTTCTTCTGCTCCGGGTACTGCTCGGTCAGCCGCTTCTTGAACATGGCCTTGAAGGTCACGCCGAAGCCTGCGGCCGGGCCGAGGATCGACCCCTTGTCGGTCTCGTCGGACATGGTCAGCTCCCTTCCGGCGAGGAGTGGTTGGCGCCGTTGAGGGCGTCCTGGAGTTTCGGGGCCCGGCTGGGCCGACGCGGTACCGGCGGCAGGGTCTGGCCGGGCAGCGGCGGCACCGGGTAGCCGTCCGCCATCGGGTCGAACTCGGCCTGCTCGGCGGCGGCTTCGCTCTCCTTCGGCTTGACCAGGTCCCGGATCAGGAAGGCCAGCAGGATCACCACGATCGGCGCCCCGACGTACAGCACCACCTGACCGAACTGGTAGCCCTCGTTCCGCAGCGCGCGGACGCTGGCCACCATCACCAGCCAGACCAGTGAGACCGGCAGCAGCACCTTCCAGCCCAGCTTCATGAACTGGTCGTACCTGAGCCGGGGCAGCGTGCCACGCAGCCAGATGAAGAAGAACAGCAGCAGCTGGATCTTGATGGTGATCCAGAGCAGCGGCCACCAGCCGTGGTTGGCGCCCTCCCAGAAGGTGGAGATCGGGTACGGGGCCCGCCAGCCGCCCAGGAACAGGGTGGCCGCCACCGCCGAGACGGTGACCATGTTGACGTACTCGGCCAGCATGAACATCGCGAACTTCAGCGAGGAGTACTCGGTGTTGAAGCCGCCGACCAGCTCGCCCTCGGCCTCCGGGAGGTCGAACGGCGCCCGGTTGGTCTCACCCACCATCGCGATGACGTAGATGATGAAGGAGACCGGCAGCAGCACCGCGAACCAGGTCGGCTGCTGGGAGGCGACGATCTCCGAGGTGGACATCGAGCCCGAGTAGATGAAGACCGCCGCGAACGACAGCCCCATCGCGATCTCGTAGCTGATCATCTGCGCCGAGGACCGCAGCCCGCCGAGCAGCGGGTAGGTCGAGCCGGAGGACCAGCCGGCCAGCACGATCCCGTAGATGCCGACCGAGGCCACCGCCAGGATGTAGAGCAGGGCGATCGGCAGATCGGTGAGCTGCATCGGGGTGCGGGTGCCGAAGATCGAGATCTCGTTCCCGGCCGGGCCGAGCGGGATCACCGCGAAGGCCATGAAGGCCGGGATCGCGGCGACGATCGGGGCCAGGACGTAGACCACCTTGTCGGCGTTGGTGACCACCAGGTCTTCCTTCAACGCCAGCTTGATGCCGTCGGCCAGCGACTGCAGCATGCCCCAGGGCCCGTGCCGGTTCGGGCCGATCCGCAGCTGCATCCAGGCGACGACCTTGCGCTCCCAGACGATCGCGATCAGCACCGTGCCGACCAGGAAGGCGAAGACGAAGACCGCCTTGATCAGCACCAGCCACCACGGGTCGTGCCCGAAGAAGCGCAGGGTGTCGGAAGCAGCGAGTGTCATGACTCCTCCGCCGGGGCGATGGTCACCAGGTGGCCGGTGGTGGTGCCGAGGGTGCGGTACGCGCCGCCCGGCGTGGAGTTGAGCGGCAGCCAGACCGTCCGGTCGGGCTGTTCGGCGTTCAGCTCCAGCGGCAGGGTGAGCGAGCCGGCCGGGCCGGTGACCCGGAGCGCGGTGGTGGCGCCGATCTCGGCGGCGGTGGTGGGCGAGAGCCGGGCCACCGCCGGGTGCCGGGTGCCGGCCAGGTGCTCGTCGCCGATCTGCAGCGTGCCCTGGTCGAGCAGCAGCCGGTGCCCGCCGAGCACCGCCTGGCCGGCGGCCGGGCGGGGCAGCGGGACGGTGGCCGCGCCCGGCGCGGCCGGACGGTCACCCGCCCAGGGGGCGAACCGGTCCAGCTCCAGCCGGGCGGCCCGGACGTCGGGCAGGCCGATCGGCCGGTCCATCGCGTCGCTCAGCATGCTCAGCACCCGGACGTCCGAATGCAGGTGACGACCCATCAACTGGTCGGGCTTGATCGCGGTCTCGAACATCCGGACCCGGCCCTCCCAGTCCAGGAAGGTGCCGGTCTTCTCCGCCACGGCGGCCACCGGCAGCACCACGTCGGCGCGTTCGGTCACCGCGGACGGCCGGATCTCCAGCGAGACCACGAACCGGACCCGGGCCAGCGCCTCGTCGGCCAGCGCCGGGTCGGCCAGGTCGTCCAGGCCCAGGCCGCCGATCACCAGCGCGTCCAGGTCGCCGTGGGCGGCGGCGGCCAGGATCTGGTCGGTGTCCCGGCCGCTCCTGGACGGGAGTTCGGCCCCGGCCCAGATCACCGCGGCCTCGGTCCGCGCCTCGGCGGCGGAGACCGGACGGCCGCCGGGGAGCAGGCCGGGCAGCGCACCCGCCTCGACGGCGCCGCGCTCACCGGCCCGACGCGGCACCCAGGCCAGCTCGGCGCCGGTCGCGGCGGCCAGCTTCAGCGCGGCGGTCAGCCCGCCGGGCACGGTGGCCAGCCGCTCGCCGACCAGGATCACCGCGCCGTCCTGCCGCAGCAGTTGACCGGCCCGGCCGGCCTCGTCGCCGAGCGCGGTGTCATCGGCCAGCGCGGTCAGCCACTCGGCCTCGGTGCCGGGCGCGGCGGGCAGCAGCGCACCGTGCAGCTTGGTCAGGCCCCGGCTTCGGTGGCTCGCCACCGCGAAGACCTGGAGCCCGGTGGCCCGGTTGGCCTTGCGCAGCCGCAGGAAGACGACCGGCGACTCCTCCTCGGGCTCGAAGCCGACCAGCAGCGCGGCGGGTGCGGCCTCGAGCGACCGGTAGGAGACGCCCGTGCCGTCCAGGTCGACCCCGCGGCCGGCGACCGCGGCGGCCAGGAAGTCGGCCTCCTCGCCGCTCAGCGGGCGGGCCCGGAAGTCCACGTCGTTGGTGCCGAGCGCGACCCGGGCGAACTTGCCGTAGCCGTAGGCGTCCTCGACCGTGACCCGGCCACCGGCCAGGACGGCCGCGCGGGCGCCGCGCAGGCCCGCGGCGGCGGCGGCCAGCGCCTCCGGCCAGGAGGCGGCGACCAGCCCACCGTCCCTGCGGACCAAGGGGGTCGACAGCCGGTCGCGCTGCTGGCCGTAGCGGAACGCGAACCGGCCCTTGTCGCAGTTCCACTCCTCGTTCACCGCCGGGTCCTCGCCGGCCAGCCGACGGAGCACCTTGCCCCGGCGGTGGTCGGTGCGCTGGGCGCAGCCCGCCGAGCAGTGCTCGCACACGCTCGGCGAGGAGACCAGGTCGAACGGGCGGGAGCGGAACCGGTAGGCGGCCGAGGTGAGCGCGCCGACCGGGCAGATCTGGATGGTGTTGCCGGAGAAGTACGACGCGAAGTCGTCGCCCTCGCCGGTGCCGACCTGCTGCAGCGCGCCGCGCTCCAGCAGCTCGATGAACGGGTCGCCGGCGATCTCCTGGGAGAAGCGGGTGCAGCGGGCGCAGAGCACGCAGCGCTCCCGGTCCAGCAGTACCTGGCTGCTGACCGGGACGGGCTTGGCGTAGGTCCGCTTCATGCCCTCGAAGCGGGAGTCGGTCTCGCCGGTGGACATCGCCTGGTTCTGCAGCGGGCACTCGCCGCCCTTGTCGCAGACCGGGCAGTCCAGCGGGTGGTTGATCAGCAGCAGCTCCATCACGCCGCGCTGGGCCTTCTCGGCCACCGGCGAGCTGACCTGGGTGCGGACCACCATGCCCTCGGTGACCGGGATGGTGCAGGAGGCGACCGGCTTGCGCTGGCCCTCCACCTCCACGATGCACTGCCGGCAGGCCCCGGCCGGGGCGAGCAGCGGGTGGTCGCAGAACCGGGGGATCTGGGTGCCGATCTGCTCGGCGGCGCGGATCACCAGGGTGCCCTTGGGCACACTGACCTCGACCCCGTCGATGGTGAGCGTGACCAGGTCGGTGCTGGTCTGCGGCTCGGTCACGGTCATGCGTGCACCTCCCTCTCGGTGGTGGACTCGTGGGCGCTGCGGTCGGCCCAGACGGTGGCGGCCGCCGGGTCGAACGGGCAGCGCCGCTCGCTCAGGTGCTGCTCGTACTCGGCCCGGAAGTACTGGAGCGAGGAGACGATCGGGCTGGCCGCACCGTCGCCGAGCGCGCAGAACGACTTGCCGTTGATGTTGTCGGCGATGTCGAGCAGCTTCTCCAGGTCGCCCGGCACGCCCTGGCCGGCCTCGATCCGCTTGAGCAACTGCACCAGCCAGTAGGTGCCTTCACGGCACGGGGTGCACTTGCCGCAGGACTCGTGGGCGTAGAACTCGGTCCACCGGGTGACGGCGCGGACCACGCAGGTGGTCTCGTCGAAGATCTGCAGCGCCTTGGTGCCGAGCATCGAGCCGGCCGCGCCGACGCCCTCGTAGTCCAGCGGGACGTCCAGGTGCTGGTCGGTGAACATCGGGGTCGAACTTCCGCCCGGGGTCCAGAACTTGATCCGGTGCCCGGCCCGGACGCCGCCGCTGACGTCCAGCAGCTGACGGAGCGTGATGCCGAGCGGGGCCTCGTACTGGCCGGGGTTGGTGACGTGGCCGGAGAGCGAGTAGAGCGTGAAACCGGGCGACTTCTCGGTGCCCAGCGACTTGAACCACTCGTTGCCCCGGGCCAGGATCGGCGGCACCGAGGCGATCGACTCGACGTTGTTGACCACCGTCGGGCAGGCGTACAGACCGGCGATGGCGGGGAACGGCGGCCGCAGTCGCGGCTGGCCGCGGCGGCCCTCCAGCGAGTCCAGCAGCGCGGTCTCCTCACCGCAGATGTACGCCCCGGCGCCCGCGTGCACGGTGATGTCCAGGTCGATCCCGGAGCCGAGGATGTTCTTGCCGAGGTAGCCGGCCTGGTACGCCTCGGCCACCGCCGCGTGCAACCGCCGCAGCACCGGCACGACCTCGCCGCGCAGGTAGATGAAGGCGTGGTCGCAGCGGATCGCGTACGAGGCGATGATCATGCCCTCGATCAGCGAGTGCGGGTTGGCGAACAGCAGCGGGATGTCCTTGCAGGTGCCCGGCTCGGACTCGTCGGCGTTCACCACCAGGTAGTGCGGCTTGCCGTCGTTCTGCGGGATGAACTGCCACTTCAGGCCGGTCGGGAAGCCGGCCCCGCCGCGGCCGCGCAGGCCGGAGTCCTTGACCAGCGCGATCAGGTCGTCCGGCGCCATCGCCAGCGCGTTGCGCAGGCCCCGGTAGCCGTCGTGGCGGAGGTAGGTGTCGAGCGTCCAGGGGCGGGTGTCGTCCCAGGAGGCGGACAGCACGGGCGAGAGCAGCTTCTCGGCCGGCTCTACGGAGGTCATCACGCTTCCGTCCCTTCGTGCCGGGGGGCCACGACCTTGGCGCCCGGGGTGCCGGGCAGTGCCTCGCCCTTGGCCAGCCGGAGCCCGGCCAGCGAGGGCGCGCCGCCGGCGCCGGAGGCGTCCACCGCGCCGGGGCGCTCGTCCGGGAAGCCGGCCAGGATCCGGGAGGTCTCCTTGAACGAGCAGAGCTTGGCGCCCCGGGTCGGCCGCGGGTCGTGCCCGGCCCGCAGGTCGTCCACCAACTGCCGCGCGCTGTCCGGGGTCTGGTTGTCGAAGAACTCCCAGTTGACCATCACCACGGGGGCGTAGTCGCAGGCCGCGTTGCACTCGATGTGCTCGATCGAGATCTCGCCGTCGGCGGTGGTCTCGTTGTTCTCGATGCCCAGGTGCTGCTTGAGCTCGTCGAGGATCTGGTCGCCGCCGAGCACCGCGCAGAGCGTGTTGGTGCAGACGCCCACGTGGTACTTCCCCGCCGGGCGGCGCCGGTACATGGTGTAGAAGGTCGCCACCGCGGTCACCTCGGCCGTGGTGAGCTCCAGCTGCTCGGCGCAGAACCGGACGCCGGTCGGCGTGACACAGCCCTCCTCGGCCTGCACCAGGTGCAGCAGCGGCAGCAGGGCGGACCGGGCCACCGGGTAGCGGTCGATCAACTCCTTGGCGTCCGCCGCCAGTCGGGCGTGCACCTCGGCCGGGTACGGCTTGGCCGGCAGCGCCGGCATCCCCAGTTGGACGTCACTCACCGGTCCACCCCTCCCATCACCGGGTCGATCCCGGCCACCGCGACGATCACGTCGGCGACCTGGCCGCCCTCGCACATCGCCGCCATCGACTGCAGGTTGGTGAACGAGGGATCGCGGAAGTGCACCCGGTAGGGCCGGGTACCGCCGTCGCTCACCACGTGCACCCCGAGCTCGCCCTTGGGCGACTCGACTGCCGTGTACGCCTGGCCGACCGGGACCCGGAAGCCCTCGGTGACCAGCTTGAAGTGGTGGATCAGGGCCTCCATCGAGGTGCCCATGATCTTCCGGATGTGGTCCAGCGAGTTGCCCATCCCGTCGGGACCGACGGAGAGCTGCGCGGGCCAGGCGATCTTCTTGTCCGCCACCATCACCGGTCCTGGCTTCAGCCGGTCCAGGCACTGCTCGACGATCCGCAGCGACTGGTGCATCTCCTCCAGGCGGATCAGGAACCGCCCGTAGGAGTCCGCGCTGTCGGCGGTCGCCACCTCGAACTCGTAGTTCTCGTAGCCGCAGTACGGGTCGGTCTTGCGCAGGTCGTGCGGCAGGCCGGTGGCCCGCAGGATCGGGCCGGTGGCGCCGAGCGCCAGGCAGCCGGCCAGGTCCAGGAAGCCGACGTCGACCAGCCGGGCCTTGAAGATCGGGTTGCCGGTGGCCAGCTTGTCGTACTCGTGCATCCGGGAGCGGAGCAGCTTGACCGCCTCGCGGATCTGGTCGACCGCGCCGGGCGGCAGGTCCTGGGCGAGCCCGCCGGGGCGGACGTAGGCGTGGTTCATCCGCAGGCCGGTGACCAACTCGAAGACGTCCAGGATCAGTTCGCGATCCCGGAAGCCGTAGATCATCAGCGTCGTGGAGCCGATCTCCATCCCGCCGGTGGCCAGACAGACCAGGTGCGAGGAGATCCGGTTGAGCTCCATCATCAGCACCCGGATCACGCTGGCCCGGTCCGGGATCTGGTCGGTGATCCCGAGCAGCTTCTCGACCGCGAGGCAGTACGCGGTCTCGTTGAACATCGGGGTCAGGTAGTCCATCCGGGTCACGAAGGTGGTGCCCTGGACCCAGTTGCGGAACTCCATGTTCTTCTCGATGCCGGTGTGCAGGTAGCCGATCCCGCACCTGGCCTCGGTCACGGTCTCGCCGTCGATCTCCAGGATCAGGCGCAACACACCGTGGGTGGACGGGTGTTGCGGACCCATGTTGACGATGATCCGCTCGTCGTCGGCCCGGCCGACGGCCTCCACCACCTCGCCCCAGTCGCCGCCGGTGACGGTGAAGACGCGGCCCTCGGTGGTGTCGCGTGCCTCGTATTGAGTGGTCATCAGCTGTACGACCTCCGCTGGTCGGGCGCCGGGATCTGGGCACCCTTGTACTCGACGGGGATGCCGCCGAGCGGGTAGTCCTTGCGCTGCGGGTGGCCGGTCCAGTCGTCCGGCATCATGATCCGGGTGAGCGCCGGGTGGCCCTCGAAGACCAGGCCGAAGAAGTCGTACGCCTCGCGCTCGTGCCAGTCGTTGGTCGGGTAGACGCTGACCAGCGACGGGATCCGCGGGTCGGCGTCCGGCGCGGTGACCTCCACCCGGAGCAGCCGGGTGTGGGTGATCGAGCGCAGCGGGTAGACCGCGTGCAGCTCGCGCCCGGTGTCGCTCGGGTAGTGCACCCCGTTGACCCCCAGGCAGAGCTCGTAGCGCAGCGCCGGGTCGTCCCGCAGGATCCGGGCCGCCCCGAGCAGGTGCTCGCGGGCGATGTGGAAGGTGAGCTCGCCGCGGTCCACCACGGTCTTCTCGATCACCTCGGCCGGGTCGAGCCCCTGCTCCTCCAGCGCGCCCTCGAACTCGTCCGCGACCTCGTCGAAGCCGTGGCCGTACGGGCGGCTGCTGGCGGGCGGCAGCGCGATCGGGGCGGACAGGCCGCCGAAGCCGGAGGTGTCGCCGCTGCCCTGGGCACCGAACATGCCCTGGCGCTTGCCGACCACCTCGACCGCCAGCTCCCGGCGGGTGCCGGGGACGGGTGTCTGCTCGGTCATCGCAGCAGCCCCCGCATCTCGCTGGTCGGGGTGGCCCCCAGCGCCAGCTCCTCGGCCAGCTCCTCGGCCCGGAGCCGGTTCGCGCCCAGCGGCTCGTGCTGGATCTTCTCGTGCAGCTTGAGGATCGCGTCCATCAGCATCTCCGGCCGCGGCGGACAGCCGGGCAGGTAGATGTCGACCGGGACGATGTGGTCCACGCCCTGCACGATCGCGTAGTTGTTGAACATCCCGCCCGAGGAGGCGCAGACGCCCATCGAGATGACCCACTTCGGGTTCGCCATCTGGTCGTACACCTGGCGCAGCACCGGCGCCATCTTCTGGCTCACCCGGCCGGCCACGATCATCAGGTCGGCCTGTCGGGGCGAGCCCCGGAAGACCTCCATGCCGAACCGGGCCAGGTCGTAGCGGCCCGCCCCGGTGGTCATCATCTCGATCGCGCAGCAGGCCAGCCCGAAGGTGGCGGGGAAGAGCGACGCCTTGCGCACCCACCCCGCCGCCGTCTCGACGCTGGTGAGCAGAAAGCCGCTCGGCAGCTTCTCCTCGATTCCCATCAGATCCCTCTCAGCCTTCTCCAAGTCCGGTGGTTTGCCCTTGGGTTCACAAGGGGCTGCTCAGTCCCACTCCAGACCGCCGCGACGCCAGACGTAGGCGTACGCGACGAAGACGGTGGCGATGAACAGGAGCATCTCGACCAACCCGAAGATCCCCAGGGAGTCGAAGCTGACCGCCCAGGGGTAGAGGAAGACGATCTCGATGTCGAAGACGATGAAGAGCATCGCCGTGAGGTAGTACTTGATCGGGAACCGGCCGCCGCCCACGGGCTGCGGGGTCGGTTCGATGCCGCACTCGTACGCCTCCAACTTGGCCCGGTTGTAACGCTTCGGGCCGGTCAGCGAGGCCATCACGACGGAGCCGACCGCGAACGCCGCCGCGATGGCACCGAGTACGAGGATCGGCGCGTAGGCATTCATAAGCCCCCGCTCCCTCCGTCCAGTCGTCCTTGACTGCAGATCGGAACTGACGGGTCACGCTGTGGTTGACCCGTGATCCAACCCGTGAGATCACCTCATGTGAGGCAGTTCACAAGGGCTGGAACGAGCGCATCCTATGCCCGTCGGCTTGTGATCTGCGACACGCAGTTCTGGATGATCTTTGTGATCTACGCCACCTCGCAAAGCGCCACCAAGGCACGGAAGTCGTCTTCAATCAACACAGTGCAGGCAACTGCTCACAAACCGTCGTATTCGCCTGTGAAGTGACTGGTCAGAGCACTTCGCCCATATCAAGGGGAACGCGTGCCGGGCAAATTTCAAAGACCCGGGTCGACGTGATAGTGGATCTCACCCGACCGGGTGGCGGGCTCCGAACGTGCGCTTGACCTTTCGTTCACAAGCGCACGAACACCCGGTCCGACTACCGGCGTTCGCCCCAGACCCGGGACGCGATGCCGACCCGGTTCCGCACCCCGAGCTTGCGCTGGATGTTGGCCAGGTGGTTCTTGACCGTGCCGGCCGAGATGAAGAGCTGCTCGGCGATCTCCGCGTTGGTCGACCCGTCCGCCACCAGGCCGGCCAGCTCGCGCTCCCGTGCGGTGAGCGGGTCGGCGGGCGGGTCGACGGGCGCCGCCTCGGGGGCGGGCAGCGCCCGGAGCAGGCGGACCGTCAACTGCGGGCTGATCAGGGTGTCCCCCGCCATCGCCGCCCGGACCGCCTCCACCAGCAGGGCCGGGCTGGAGCGCTTGAGCAGGAAGCCGGTGGCCCCGTTCCGGAGCGCCGCGTGCACGTACTCGTCCAGGTCGAAGGTGGTCACCACGACCACCTTCACCGGATCGGCCACCTCCGGACCGGCCAGCCGCCTGGTCAGCTCCAGACCGTCCAGCTTCGGCATCCGGATGTCCGCCAGCACCACGTCGGGGCGGAGCAGCCGGGCCTGTTCCAGTGCCGACGCCCCGTCGGCCGCCTCCGCCACCACGGTCAGATCGGGCTGGGCGTCCAGGATGATCCGGTACGCGGTGCGGATGGCCTCGTGATCGTCGGCCAGCAGGATGCGGATGGTCACGAGGCCCCCTCGGCCGATGGCGGAAACGTCGCGGTGACCAGCCAACCCCGCCCGGCGCGCCCCGCGTCGAGCGTACCGCCGAGCGCCTCGACCCTGGCCGCCAGCCCGCTCAGCCCGTGGCCGCCGCGCCGACGCGCCGGGCTCTCGGCCGCGCCCCCGTCGTCGGCGACCGTCAACTCCAGCCGACCACCCTGCCCATGACGGAGCGTCACCGTTACGGTCCGCGCTCCGGGGGCGTGCCGCCGGACGTTGGTCAGCGCCTCGACCACGATCCGGTACGCGGTGGCCCCGGTCTCCCGGCCGACCGGCCGCTCCGGCAGGTCGAGCCGGACCTCGGCCGCCCCGGAGGCGGTGAACCGGTCAACCAGTACTGGGAGTTCGGCGATGCCGGGCTGCGGGCTCCGCCGCGCCCCGGTGGCCGCGTCCGCGGTGCGCAGCAGGGCGACCGTCCGGTCCAGCGAGGCGAGTGCCTGCTGCCCGGACTGCTCGATCCGGCGGAACACCTCGGCCTGCTCCGGGTGCCCGGCCGCCAGGAAGCCGCCCGCCTGGGCCAGCGCCAGCATCCCGCTCACGTCGTGGGCCACGAAGTCGTGCAGGTCGTGGGCGAGTTCGAGCTGCTCCGCCCGCCGGGCGGCCGCCACCTCGCGCCGCCGGAGCCCGTCCAGCGACCAGAGGTACCCGCCGACCAGGACCGCCCCCAGGGCGCCGGCCGCACCGAACCCGAGCAGCCCGACCCGCTGCCAGCCCTCGACCGGGGCGGCGTACCGGAACGGCCAGCCGAGCAGCGCCGCCGCCAGGACGCCGGCGGCCGGCCGGCCCCGGCCGGACCGCACGGTCACCGTCAGCAGGACCAGCAGCCCCGCCAGTTCGGCCACCCCGAGCAGCCCGGCCGGACCGCCCTCGGCGAATCCGCCCACCGCCGCCCCGGCGGCCGTCAGCCCGAGCGAGCCCGCCCCGGCCGCCGCCGTCGGCCCCGGCCGCCTGCTCCACAGCGCGGCCGCGACCGCGAGCACCGGTACGGCGCTCCCCCACTCCCCGATCATGCGACCAGCCTAGACACGGGACCGGCGGGCCGCCTGTGCCGAACGGCACATGACGGGGCGTCGGGGCGCCCGCGGACCTCCCGATCGGCATCTGCCGCCGGTGCTCCCGCGCCGACAGGCTGGAGGCATACCGAACGAGAGGAACTCCGATGACCACCGTCACCGCTTACGCACCGGCCGCCCCCGCCGTCCTTCCCCCCGCCCGCTGGGCGGTCCGCACCGCCAAGCTCGCGGCCCTCACCACCGTCCCGTCCGGGCTCTGGCGGGTCGCCCTGGGCGTCGGCCTGCCGGTCGGCTTCTCCGGCGCGATGGAGCGGCAGATGACCGCCCACATGCCGGGGTGGGGCACCGTCTACGTGATCGCACTGAGCGCCCTCGCCGAGGCGCTCGCCTTCCTCTCCCTGGGCCTGGTCCGCCCCTGGGGCCAACGGGCCCCGCGCTGGCTCCCGCTGATCGGTGGCCGCCGCATCCGCCCGCTCACCGCGGTGCTCCCGGCCGCCGTCGGCGCGCTCGCCGTCACCCTGGTCACCTGCGCCGCCGGCTTCGGCGGCTGGTACGGCCCGAACGCCATGGGCAGCCCGGAGGCACCGCAGGGGCCGGCCGGCCTGGTGATGACCCTCTGCTACGCCCCGCTGCTGCTCTGGGGCCCGCTGCTGGCGGTGGTCACCGCGGACTACTACCGCCGGTCCAGGACCGGTTCGCGCTGACCCGGCGTCACCGGCACCGGGGCCGGGGTCGGCTCGGGAGCCGGGGCCGCGCTGCGGCGGCCCCACTCGGTGCCGACCAGCACCAGCAGGGCGCCGGACAGCGCGAGCGGGCCGAGGTGGTCGCCGGCCAGGGTGATGCCGAAGACGGCGGCCCAGAGCGGCTCGGTGCCGAGCAGCAGGGAGACCCGGGACGGCGAGGTGGCCCGGACCGCCCAGGTCTGCACCAGGAAGGCGAACAGCGTGCAGAGCAGCGAGAGGTGCAGCAGCAGCGCCCAGTCGGCGGCACCGTAGGAGGCGGCCAGGCTGACCGGGGACGGGCCGACGAACGGCGCCACAACGGCGAACACCAGGGTGGCGGTCGCCAGTTGGATCCAGGTCAGGGCGCTGGAGTCGGTGCTCTTGACCAGCCGGAGCCGGGACACGGTCAGCACGTTGACGGTCCGCACCACGGCCGCGCCCAGCACCAGCAGGTCACCGAGGGCGGGCACCCGGAAGCCACCGCCGCCGGTCAGCAGCGCGACGCCGAGCACCGAGAGACCGGCCGCCGCGACGAACACCCGGGGCAGCGCCGTCCGGCTCAGCGCACTCTCCGCGAGCGGGGTGAACACCATGGTCAGACTGATGATCAGCCCGGCGTTGGTGGCCGAGGTGTGCACGGCCCCGTAGGTCTCCAGCAGGAAGATCGCCCCGAGCACGAGCCCGAGCGCCGCACCCCCGAGCCACTCCCGGATCGTCAGCCGCCGCAGGGCCCGCCAGGTGAACAGCGCCAACAGCGGCAGCACCAGCCCGAACCGGAGCACCAGCATGGCCACCACGCTGTCCGGCGTGGCCACGTTCTTGACCGCCAGGAAGCTCGACCCCCACACCACCGCGACCCCGAGCACCGGCAGGTCGCGGACGGTCTGGGCAGCGGAAGTACGCATCGGGGTCTCCTCCGAGGGCAGGGCGAGCCGGACCCGTACGCCGTCGGACGGAGAACCACCACCGTGGGTGGTGGCGCGCCATCGTCGCCCACCGGGGCCCCCGTGATCAACACCATTCCGGTCCACGGACGGGGCCGGCGCACCGCGGGAGCCTCGGCCGCCCTCGGCGACCTGACCGACCGGATCCCGCCGACTGGCCGGAACCGGTCGCACCTGACATCGTGCATACCGACCGGACGGCTGGGCAGGGATGATTGGTCCATGTCAATCCATCCTCCGGAGGCACCCCAAGTGCTGCGCAAACACTGGGCGTTACTGACCGCCGCCACCACTGTGCCGCTCCTGCTGACCACCTCGGTCGGCGTCGCCGACGCCGCCCCCGTCGCCACCGTGACCTGCGCCTACACGCCGGCCGTGCCCGCCGACAACTTCAAGGGCATCCCGGTCTTCGACGCCAAGAAGGCCGCCCAGCCGTACAGCGCGACCCTGAAGACCACCCAGGGGACCATCACCTTCAAGGCGTCGACCGCCCAGGCGCCGTGCACCACCTTCTCGTTCCGCTTCCTGGCCGAGCACGACTACTTCGACAGGAGCCACTGCCACCGGCTCACCACCGAGCGGATCTTCGTCCTCCAGTGCGGCGACCCGACCGGCACCGGCAGCGGCGGCCCCGGCTACTCCTTCCCGGACGAGAACCTCACCGGCGCCACCTACCCGGCCGGCACCGTGGCGATGGCCAACGCCGGGCCGAACACCAACGGCAGCCAGTTCTTCTTCGTCTGGAAGGACACCAAGCTCTCCCCCGCCTACACCCCGTTCGGCCAGGTCACCGCCGGTCTGGACGTGCTCCAGAAGATCGCCGCCGGCGGCTCGGACTCACAGAACAACCCGGGTGACGGCTACCCGAACCTGGTCCCCACCTTCAAGAACGTCAAGATCACCAAGCGCTGACCCCGCACCGCCCCGCTCCCGTACGGTGGTGCCCGCCACCCACCCACCACCGCACGGGAGCACCACCATGGACGCCACCACCTGGGACACCCTCGACCGCCTGGTCGCCTGGCTCGACGGCGCGAGCCGGCTCCCGGCCGGAGAGGAGAAGCTGCTCCGTATCCTCAAGGTCTCCGAGGAGGCCGGCGAGGTCGCCCAGGCCGTCCTCGGCGCCACCGGTCAGAACCCCCGCAAGGGCACCACCCACACCTGGACCGACGTCCAGCACGAACTCTGCGACGTGGCCTTCGCCGCCCTGGTCGCCCTCCGCACCCTCACCCCGGACGCCCGCACCGTCTTCGCCGAACGGATCGCCCACGTCGACCGGCGCTCCCAGCAGACGCCCTGAACTACCGTGCCACGCCCAGCGTGTGGCCCACGGTGTCCGGGCGGGTGAGGGTGGCGAGCATGCAGTGGGCCACGTCCGCGCGGGAGACGGTGCTGCCGCCGGGGAGGTTGCGGTCCGGGGCGGTGCGGTAGGCGGCGGTCAGCGGGCCGTTGGTGAGGCGGGGCGGGCGGACCGAGGTCCGGTCGACCGGGGCGGCCCGCAGGACGTCCTCCATCCGGGCCAGGTCGGCGTAGTGCTCGCGGAGGAACAGCCGGGTGAGCGGGGCGCCGACCCGGCGCATCAGGAAGGTGTCGCCCGGGTCGTGCCCGGGCGGTGCGGAGCGGTACGGCGGTCAGGCGTTGGGGGCCACCTTGGCGAGACCGTTGATGATGCGGTCCATCGCGTCGCCGCCCTGCGGGTCGGTGAGGTTGGCGAGCATCTTGAGGACGAACTTCATCAGGACCGGGTGGGTCAGGCCGCGCTGGGTGGCGAGCTGCATCACCTTCGGGTTGCCGATCAGCTTCACGAAGCCGCGGCCGAGCGTGTAGTAGCCGCCGTAGACGTCCTTGAGGATGCGCGGGTACGCCTCCAGGGCGCGCTCGCGGCCCGCGTCGGTGATCCGGGCGTTGGCCTGGACGATGACGCCGGCGGCGAGCTGGCCGGACTCCATCGCGTAGGCGATGCCCTCGCCGTTGAACGGGTTGACCATGCCGGCCGCGTCGCCGACCAGCAACAGGCCCCGGGTGTAGTGCGGCTGACGGTTGAACGCCATCGGCAGCGCCGCGCCCCGGATCGAGTCGGTCATGTTCTCGGGGGTGTAGCCCCACTCGGCGGGCATCGAGGCGCACCACGCCTTGAGCACCTCGCGCCAGTCCAACTCCCCGAACGCGGGCGAGGAGTTCAGGATGCCGAGGCCGACGTTCGAGGTGCCGTCGCCCATCCCGAAGATCCAGCCGTAGCCGGGCAGCAGCTTGCGGTCGCCGCCCCGGGTGTCCCAGAGCTCCAGCCAGGACTCCAGGTAGTCGTCGTCGTGCCGCGGCGAGGTGAAGTACGTCCGGTACGCGACGCCCATCGGGCGGTCCTCGCGGCGGTGCAGGCCCATCGCCAGCGAGAGCCGGGTGGAGTTGCCGTCGGCCGCGACCACCAGCGGGGCGCGGAAGGTGACCGGACGCTTCTCGTCGCCCAACTTGGCCGTCACGCCGACGATCCGGCCGGTCCGGTCGTCCAGCACCGGGCCGGTGACGTTGCACTTCTCGTACAGCCGGGCGCCGGCCTTCTGGGCCTGACGGGCCAGCAGTTCGTCGAAGTCGGCACGCTTGCGGACCAGTCCGTAGTCCGGGAAGGCGGACAGCTCGGGCCAGTCGAGCTCCAGCCGGACGCCGCCGCCGATGATCCGCAGGCCCTTGTTGTGCAGCCAGCCGTTCGAGGTCGAGACGTCGATGCCCATGTCCACCAACTGCTTGGTGGCACGCGGGGTCAGACCGTCGCCGCAGACCTTCTCGCGCGGGAACTCGGTCTTCTCCAGCAGCAGGACGTCCAGACCCGCCTGGGCGAGGTAGTACGCGGTGGTGGCACCCGCCGGTCCCGCGCCGACCACGATGACGTCGGCGGTGCTCTCCACGGTCTCGCTGCTCAGGTCAACTGCGGTCTCGGACACGGCTGGGCACACTCCTGCGATGCGGTCGGCTGGCTTGGACGAGTCTAGGCGGTGGGCTTGAAGCCCCGGTGCAGAGCCACGATGCCGCCGGTGAGGTTGCGCCAGGCGACCTTGGTCCAGGCGGCCTGCTGCAGGCGGGTGGCCAGCGCGGGCTGGTCGGGCCAGGAGCGGATCGACTCGGCGAGGTAGACGTAGGCGTCCGGGTTGCTGCTGACGGCGGTGGCGACCGGCGGCAGCGCCCGCATCAGGTACTCGGTGTAGACCGTCCGGAACGGCGTCCAGGTCGGGGTGGAGAACTCGCAGATGACCACCCGGCCACCGGGCTTGGTGACCCGGTACAGCTCGCTCAGCGCGGCGTCGGTGTCCTGCACGTTGCGCAGCGCGAAGGAGATCGTGACCGCGTCGAAGCTGTCGTCCGCGAACGGCAGCTTGGTCGCGTCGCCCGCGGTCAGCGCGAGTTCGGGGTGCCGGGTCTTGCCCTCGGTCAGCATGCCCAGCGAGAAGTCGCACGGGACGACGTCGGCGCCCGCCTCCACGAACGGCAGCGAGGACGTGCCGGTGCCGCCCCCCAGGTCGAGCACGGTCTGGCCCGGCTGGGCGGCCACCGCCTCGGCCACCGCACGGCGCCAGGCGCGCGCCTGACCGAGGGAGAGCACGTCGTTCGTACGGTCGTACTTGGCGGCGACGTCGTCGAACATCGCGGCGACTTCGTGCGGCTGCTTGTCCAGAGAGGCTCGGGTCACGTCCCCCATTGTTCACCACCCCACCCCCGCCCCACCGCCAGGGGCTCGGGGCTGCACTTTTGGCAGGGCGTTCAGTTGCACTGTCCAGGGGCTCGGGGCGGCGCCTTTGAGCAGGGCGTTCGGTTGCACTATCCAGGGGCTCGGGGAACTGCGAGGAGATCTGGCGTGCGGGTCACTGCGAAAGTCCCTGACCATCTACGCAGCGATCACCTTGCAAGGGCTGGCGTCGCAGTTCCCCGAGCCCCTGGACCGTAGAACTGAAGCACCTGCCAGAAGCGGAGCGCCTAGCGGCGCGCCCTGCGGCCGGGCTTGCGGCGGCGGGAGCGCTTGCCGTGGGTGAGGGCGGGCATGTCGTTGCCGAAGGCCTCGGTGGCGAAGGCGACCGTGGTGCGGGCCCGGGTGACGGGGGTGCGCGTGCGGTGGTGCCGCCAGATCCGGGCGGCGCAGAGGGCGAACAGGACCAGGGCGATCGGGACGCTGGTGCGGGCCAGGCCGACGCCGGCCGGCTGCGGGTAGCGGTTGCCGCAGACCCGGACCGCGCCGGGGTCCGCCGCCGCGTACTCCAGGCAGATGGCGTCACCGGCCTTGGCGTGCTCGGGGACCCAGAGGTCGGTCGCGGTCAGCGGGCGGCCGTCGGCCCGGTAGCTGATCGAGCTGTAAGTGGCGCTGCCCGCCGGGAGTTGGGTGATGGTGCCCTGGACCCGGACCGGGTCGGCGCCGATCCGGTCGGCCTGGTCGGCCTGGCGCCAGCCGAGCAGGCACATGCCGAGCGCGAGCACCGCGCTGAGCACGGCCGCGAGGTACCAGCCTCGACCGAGGCGCGCGTTGCGCGGGCGGGGAGCGGTCGCGGATCGCATGGTTCCTGTCGGCTTGCCGGACCGGGCTGGGGAGGACCCGGTAACCCGTCCGCAGTACGGAGGGCTGTCCGGGATCGTAACCGCTGGCGACCCCTCAGGTCACGGCGAGCATCCATCAGTTTGTATGAATAAAGGGGTCGTTAAGGGGTTGCCCTTCCCCGGACGGCCCGCCGGACCACCCGCCTGACGCCCTGCCAAGCGGCCGCTCAGCGGCGGCGGTACAGCAGCCGGCCGCCCAGCACGGTGGCCAGGCAGCACCCCGCGCCGGTGCGTTCCAGCTCGGCCGCCGAGGCGGCGGCGAAGACCGCCAGGTCGGCCCGGCCGCCGACGGTCAGCGGTCGGTGCACGACCGAAGCCAACGGGGCGTCCGCGAGCGGGTCGAGTCCGCCCGGTGCGCCCGTCCCGGGCAGCGCGGTCAGGCCCGAGCGGGTCACCGCGGTGCGGACGGCGGGCAGCGTGAAGGGGCCAGCCAACGCGGTCACGCCGTGCGCGAGCAGGCGCTGCAGGCCGAGCCTGGCGCTGCCGCCCCGGCGCTCCGCGGGGACGGCGGTGAGCAGCGGCCCGGTGCCGAGCTCCTCCCGGGGGTCCGGGTGGTACGCCGTCTCCAGCAGCCACCGGCCGTACGGGTTGAGCAGACCCGGCGTCAGCAGCCCGTCCCACTCCCGGATTCGGGCCCCGCCGCCGGCCAGTTCGGCGTACGGGCCGAGGGCCGCCACCGTCCCGCCGTCGACCAGCACCGCCCCGTCGGGGATCGACGGGGCGGTGGGGTCCACGACCAAGACGGTGGCCCGGTGCAGGGTGAGCATCAGGTGGTGGAGAGGATCTTCAGCTCGGGGTGCGCGGTGCCGCCTTCGAGCGCGGTGGAGGCGATGTGCGAGGCCACCCGGGGGTCGACCGGGTCGTTGGCCGGGTCGTCCAGCACCCGCAGGTGCTGGTAGGTGGTGGAGCGCTGGGCCGGGGTGCGGTCGGCCGCCCGGATCAGGTGGATCAGCTCGGTCAGGTTGGAGCGGTGCTTGGCACCGGCCATCGAGACCACGTTCTCCTCCAGCATCACCGAGCCGAGGTCGTCCGCGCCGTAGTGCAGCGAGAGCTGGCCCGCCTCCTTGCCGGTGGTGAGCCAGGAACCCTGGATGTGCGCGACGTTGTCGAGGAACAGCCGGGCGATCGAGATCATCCGCAGGTACTCGAACACGGTCGCCTGGGTGCTGCCCTTGAGGTGGTTGTTCTGCGGCTGGTAGGTGTACGGGATGAAGGCCCGGAACCCACCGGTGCGGTCCTGCACCTCGCGGATCATCCGCAGGTGCTCGATCCGCTCGGCGTTGGTCTCGCCGGTGCCCATCAGCATGGTGGAGGTGGACTCGACGCCCAGGCCGTGCGCGGTCTCCATGATCTCCAGCCAGCGCTCGCCCGACTCCTTGAGCGGCGCGATCGCCTTGCGCGGCCGCTCCGGCAGCAGCTCGGCGCCGGCGCCCGCGAAGGAGTCCAGGCCCGCCTGGTGGATCCGGGTGATGGCCTCCTCGATCGAGACCTTGGAGATCCGGGCCATGTGCTCGACCTCGGAGGCACCGAGCGAGTGGATCACCAGCTGCGGGAACGAGCCCTTGATCGCGGCGAACGCGGTCTCGTAGTACTCGACGCCGTAGTCCGGGTGGTGGCCGCCCTGGAACATCACCTGGGTGCCGCCCAGTTCGACCGTCTCGGCGCAGCGGCGGAGGATCTCCTCCAGGTCGCGGGACCAGCCCTTGTCGCTCTTCGGCGCCACGTAGAAGGCGCAGAACTTGCAGGCCGTCACACAGACGTTGGTGTAGTTGATGTTCCGTTCGATGATGTACGTCGCGATGTGCTCGGTGCCCGCGTAGCGACGGCGGCGGACGGCGTCGGCGGCGGAGCCGAGCGCGTGCAGCGGCGCGGAGCGGTAGAGCTCCAGCGCCTCCTCCGGGGTGATCCGGCCGCCGGCGGCCGCGCGGTCGAGGACGGCCTGCAGGTCACTGGCGGAAAGGTTCTGCTCGGACACCTTGCTGGCCTTCTTTCTCTTCCGACGTCGGACCGAACCAGCCTACGCCAGCCCCGTCACGCCCCCACGGGCGTGTCGGGGCCTGCGCGAAGGGGGTCAGGCGGGCTGGAGCAGAGTGACCGTCACGTCCGGGGCGAAGCCGCTGTCGTGACCGATCCGGCGGGCGAACTCGGCGATCCCGGCGAGCTGCCGCTCGCCGAGCGAGAAGTCCAGCGCCTCGCTGAAGTACCGCTCCAGCACCGGCGCGTCGAAGGACTCCCAGCGGGCGGCCTGCGCGGCCACCTGGCCGGCCTCGGCCAGCGAGAGGTCGCGGGACTCCAGGAAGGCCCGGTGCACGGCGGCGACCGTCTCCGGGCTGCGCTCGACGTAGTCCCGGCGGGCGGCCCAGACCGCGAAGACGAACGGCAGGCCGGTCCAGTCCTTCCACATCGCGCCCAGGTCGTGCACCGCCAGGCCCTGCTCCGGGGCCTGCTCCAGCGAGGCGCGCAGCGCCGGGTCGCCGATCAGCACCGCGGCGTCGGCCTCGGCCAGCATCGCGTCCAGGTCCGGCGCGGCGGTGAAGTACTCGGGCCGGACGCCCTCGCGCTGCTCCAGCAGCAGCCGGGCCAGCCGGACCGAGGTCCGGGAGGTGGAGCCGAGCGCGACCCGGCGGCCGTCCAGCTCGGCCAGCGGCAGCTTGCTGACGATCACACAGGACATCACCGGGCCGTCGCTGCCGACCGCGATGTCCGGGAGCACCACCAGCCGGTCCGCGTTCCGCAGGTACTCCACGCAGGTGATCGGGCCGATGTCGAGCGCCCCGCTGACCAGTTGGTCGCTGAGCTTCTCCGGGGTGTCCTTGGTGAGATCGAGGTCGAGCAGGTTGCCGGTCCTGGCCAGTCCCCAGTACAGCGGAAGACAGTTGAGGAACTGGATGTGCCCGACCCGGGGCCGTACCGCCGCCGAGCCGCTCGTGTCCTGACCGGTCACCGTGTGTCCTTCCTACCTGCCCGTTTCGTGCGCTCTCCGCAGCGTATGCCCGTTGACGCCGGCCGGGTGGTCAGGGGCCCCCGACGATCCGTGCCACGCGCGCGCGGGACACGAGCAGCGTGGCCTTGGTCACCCCTGGTCGGGGCTGCCGCTGCGTGCTACCGTTCCATCCAGTTGCAGTTTGATTCCCCTTGCAGTACTTGAAGCCTGCGGAGCATGTAACCCGTGGGCTTTTTGTAGTTTTTCAGCGTTATCGAAAAACTCCGGACCCTTCCGGAGGCGGGGCGATCAGCGCAGCGGACCGGTTCCACACGGTGTGGTTACCGAAACGTCCCTCGCAAGGAGAACGGCATGGCTCAGGGAACCGTCAAGTGGTTCAACGCTGAGAAGGGCTTCGGCTTCATCGCCCAGGAGGGCGGCGGCCCCGACGTCTTCGTCCACTACTCCGCCATCAACGCGAACGGTTTCCGCTCGCTGGAGGAGAACCAGCCGGTCTCGTTCGACGTCACCCAGGGCCCGAAGGGCCCCCAGGCGGAGAACGTCACCGCTATCTGATTATCTCCTCTGATGATCTGATCGCTCTGGACCCCTTTCGGGTCCGGCGGCGGCCACTGCGGCCGCCGGTAGGAGCATGACGAGTAACACCAAGGGGGCCCGCCACGTCTTCGGACGCGGCGGGCCCCCTGCCTCTGTCCCGGCCCCCGCCGGGCATGATCGGGCCATGCACCTGCTTCGGGCCTTCGACCGCCAACTGCACCGGATCGGGATCGACGGCTACCTGCTCCTGCTGCTCGGCACCGTCGGCCTGGCCACCCTGCTCCCGGTCCGGGGCACCGCCGCCGAGGTGGCGGGCGAGTCGGTGACCGTCGCGGTCGGCCTGCTGTTCTTCCTGTACGGCGCCCGGCTCTCGCCCCAGGAGGCGCTGGCCGGGGCCCGGCAGTGGCGGCTGCACCTGCTCATCCTGGGCTGCACCTTCGTGCTCTTCCCGCTGCTCGGCGAGGCCACCCGGCTGCTCCCGGCCGCCGTGCTGGCCCCGCAGCTGGCGACCGGGGTGCTCTTCCTCACCCTGCTCTCCTCCACCGTGCAGTCCTCGATCGCCTTCACCTCGATGGCCCGGGGCAACGTCGCCGCGGCGATCTGCGCGGCCACCTTCTCCAGCCTGGTCGGCATCGTGCTCACCCCGCTGCTCGCCGCCTGGCTGCTGGCCGGCAGCGCCGGGGTGCAGGTCAGCGGGCAGCAGGTGCTGGACATCGTGCTGCAGCTGCTGGTGCCGTTCGCCCTCGGGCAGTTGCTCCGGCGCTGGGTGGCGCCCTGGCTGCGGCGGCACCGCCGGCTGACCATGCTGGTCGACCGCGGCTCCATCCTGCTGATCGTCTACACCGCCTTCAGCGAGGGCGTCACCGAGGGCATCTGGAGCCGGGTGACGGTCCCTCAGCTGCTCTGGCTGGCCGCGCTCTGCCTGGCCGTGCTCACCCTCGTGCTGCTCTTCACCGGCGCCGCCTCGCGCCGCCTCGGCTTCTCCCGGGCCGACCGGATCACTGCCCAGTTCTGCGGCTCCAAGAAGAGCCTGGCCAACGGCCTCCCGCTGGCCACCATCCTGTTCCCCGCCGCCACGGTCGGCATCACCGTGCTCCCCCTGATGCTCTTCCACCAACTCCAGCTGATGGTCTGCACCGTGCTGGCCCAGCGCTGGGCCCGGCAACCGGACTAGAAGCGGTCGGTGGCCAGCTCCAGGCCGAACGGCTCCGGAAGCCGGAGGGACGTCCCGAACGGGTGCGGTCCGTCGACCAGGGTGTAACCCAGCGGGCCGGGGGTGGAGAAGAGCGTGCAGGCGCGCTCCTGACGGTCCACCAGGAGGTAGAGCGGCGCCCCGTACTCGGCGTAGCGACGGCGCTTCACGACCCGGTCGGTGTCACCGTTGGAGTCGGAGGTCACCTCGACCACCAGCAGGGTCTGGTCGGGCACCAGCACTCCGCCCGCATCCACCACATGGCTGGGCACCACGGCCAGGTCGGGGATGTACCAGTTGGACGATCCGGGGAGGTCGAGATTCCCCGCACCTGGTTCCAGGTCCAGTTCGATCAGCCGCGGGTCGAGCTGGCGCCGGATGCTGGTGATCGCCCGCTCATGCCCCCAGGTCGGCACCACGTGCTGGATGACCCCCTCGACGATCTGGGCGCGACCGCCCTCGATGTGCTGAAGGGCGTACTTCAGCGCGAACTCGGGGTTCACCTGCCGGTACGGGTACTCCTCCGGGGCTGCGCTCACGACTCCTCCTTCATCCTCGTCCACGCTACCGCCGTGGCCCGGCCCGGTGGGCGGGGTGCACTCCAACGGGTGATGGCCCGCTCCCCCAGGGGGAGCGGGCCATCGGGTGAGGCCGGGTCAGGCCGCGACGGCGATCTTGTCGCGGGCGGGGGCGTCCTCGGTGAGGAGGTCGCCGGTGGGGTTGTTGTAGGCGGTGAGGTCGAGGGTCTTCTCGCGGGCCGCGACCAGGATCGGGACGACGGACTGACCGGCCACGTTGGTGGCGGTGCGGATCATGTCGAGGATCGGGTCGATGGCGAGCAGCAGGCCGACGCCCTCCAGCGGGAGGCCGAGGGTGGAGAGGGTCAGGGTCAGCATCACGATCGCGCCGGTCAGGCCGGCGGTGGCGGCGGAGCCGATCACCGAGACGAAGGCGATCAGCAGGTAGTCACCGACGCCGAGGTCGATGCCGTAGACCTGGGCGACGAAGATCGCGGCCAGCGAGGGGTAGATCGCGGCGCAGCCGTCCATCTTGGTGGTGGCGCCGAACGGGACGGCGAACGAGGCGTACTCGCTCGGGACGCCGAGCCGCTCGGTGACCCGGCGGGTGACCGGCAGGGTGCCGACCGAGGAGCGCGAGACGAAGGCGAGCTGGATCGCGGGCCAGGCACCCTTGAAGAAGTTCAGCGGGTTGAGACCGCCGACGAAGCGCAGCAGCAGCGAGTAGACGCCGAACAGCACGATCGCGCAGCCGACGTAGACGTCGATGGTGAGCGTCGCGAAGGGCTTGAGCAGGTCCCAGCCGTAGACCGCGACGGACTTGCCGATCAGGCCGAGGGTGCCGAGCGGGGCGAGCCGGATGACCCACCAGAGGGCGGTCTGGGTGAGCTCGAGGATCGCCTCGTTGAGCTTGCGGACCGGCTCGGCCTTCTCGCCCAGCTTGAGGACGGCGGCGCCGACCACGATGCCGAGGAAGACGATCTGCAGCACGTTCACCTTCAGGAAGGCGTCCGCGATGTTGGTCGGGATGATCCCGGTCAGGAAGTCGATCCAGGTGCCGGGCTTCTCCGGGGCCTTGAGGCCCTGGGTGGAGAGGTTGGCACCCTCGCCCGGGTCGGTCAGCAGGCCGAGGCCGAGGCCGACGCCGACCGCGATCAGCGAGGTGATCAGGAACCAGAGCAGCGTGCGGCCGGCCAGCCGGGCGGCGTTGGTGACGTTCCGCAGGTTGGCGACCGAGAGCACGATCGCGGTGAAGACCAGCGGCGGGACGGCCAGCTTGAGCAGCTGGACGAAGGTCTTGCCGATGGTGTCCAGGGTGGTGGTGAGCCAGGCGACGTCCTGGACCCGGGCCAGGTAGCCGAGGGCCAGGCCGAGGACCAGACCGCCGACGATCTGGACCCAGAAGGGGGTCTTGCGGACCTTCGCGAGGAAGGTGGGCGCGGGCGCAGTGGACATGGTGGTGCGGCTCCGAGGCAGGAGGAGGGGGAGGGGTGGAGCAGAGGCGGCGACACGGCCGGGCCGACCACGGCGGGGAGGAGCCGGGGGCCTCAGGGGCGACGTGCCGCCTGGGTACAGCTGACGGTGCGACAGCCGTCGTCCACGGCGCCGGGCAGGCACGCGCAGCGCACGGACGCGGGGTCCGTGTCGTACTGCCGAGGCGTGCCTGAGGTGGTCATGGGCGACAGACTAGCAACAAACCTTTGAGATGTTCAAAGTACTTATTTGAGCTACGGTCACGAACCACCCCGGCACCCCGGGGTTCACCGCTTCAGGTAGGCCGCCGTCATCGCCTTGACCACCGGGCCGGCCAGGCCGCCGCCGGTGATCTCGTCGCGGTCGGTGGAGCCGTTCAGCACCACGGCGGCGGTGGCGATCCGGTGGCCCCTGCCGTCGTCGGCGTAGGAGGTGAACCAGGCGTACGGCAGGCCCGAGTTGTCCACTCCGTGCTGGGCCGTGCCGGTCTTGCCGCCGACCGTCAGACCGGCGATCGCGGCCGCCTTGCCGGTGCCGTCGGTGACCACCGAGACCATCGCGGACTGCAACTGCTTCGCCGTCCGCTCGCTCATCACCCGCCCCAGCTCGATGGGCGGGAACTCCTGCACCGTCCGCCCCGCGTGGTCCGTGAGCTTCGACACCGTGGACGGCGTCATCAGCAACCCGTCGTTCGCGACCGCCGCCGAGACCATGGCCATCTGGAGCGGCGTCGCGGTCACCGAGAACTGCCCGATCCCGGTCAGCGCCACCTGCGAGGGCTCCATACCCGCCGGGTAGACGCTGGCGGCGGCCCGCACGGGGGTGTCCAGCTTCTCCAGGTTGAACCCGAACTTCGCCGCCTGGGCCGAGAGCTTCGCCTCCCCGAGGTCGGCCGCGGCCTTGGCGAAGACGTTGTTGCAGGAGTACTCCAGTGCCGTCCGCAGCGTGGCGTTCGCACAGGGTGCGTCGGGGTTCTCGTTGGTCAGCACCGTCCTGGTGCCCGGCAGCGTGTACGGGTTGGGGCTGGCGGTCGGGGTGTCCACGTCCGGGGCGAGGCCGGTCTCCAGTGCGGCGGCGGCGACCACCAGCTTGAAGGTGGAGCCCGGAGCGTAGGTGGCGCGCAGCGCGCCGTTCACCATCGCCCTGCCGTTGTCGGCACTGAGCCGCTGCCAGTTCTGCCCGTCCGCCGCCGACCGGCCGGTGATCCCCGACGGGTCGTAGGACGGGGTGGAGACCAGCCCGAGGACGGCGCCGGTGGCCGGGTCGATCGCCACCGCCGCACCCTGCCGGCCGCCGAGCGCGTCCCAGGCCGCCCGCTGCACCGCCGGGTCGACGGTACTGACCACGTCGCCACCGGCCGGGCGGGACCGGGTGAGCGGGCCGGTGAGCGCCCCGACCGGGTCGGCCAGCCGCGGATCGGTGCCGTCCAGCAGGTCGGCGAACAGGCTCTCCAGCTGGTTGCCGCCGTACGCCTGCGAGGTGTAGCCGGTCAGCGGGGCGTAGAGCGGGCCGTCGGTGTAGCTGCGCTGGTACGCGAGCGAACCGCCGGTCGGCACCGAGCCGGTCACCGGCTGCCCGCCGACCAGGATGTTGCCGAGCGGCCGGGCGTAGCGGTCGATGGCGATCCGGGCGTTGGCCGGGTTGCCGCGGTAGTCGTCCGCCTCGGCCACCGCCAGCCAGGTGGCCCGGGCCATCAGGGCGAGCACCAGCAGCAGGCAGAACATCGAGGCGCGGCGCAGCGGTCCGGCCATCACGTCACGGGTCCTGGGGGTCTTCATCCGTTCCCTGTACGGCCGCCGGAGCGGCTTCCCGTCCGCGCGGCGGCCGGTCACGGCCGGTGTCCCGGTCCGGCCTGGCGAGTGCTCAGCTGTCGGACTGTCAGACGACGAACCATCCCGTGCGGTTCCTGGCCGGCCGATTGACCCGATCCGGTTATACGTATAACTTGATGACTTACCGCCGCCTTCCCCTGCCCCAGGAGACCGAACCCCATGGGCTACCTCGCCCTGCTCCGCGCACCGCACGTGACCCGTCTCCTGCTCGGCACCCTGCTCGGCCGCCTCCCCGCCGGGATGACCGCCCTGGTGATCGCCCTCGCCCTGCGCGACGCGGGCACCCCGTACAGCAGGATCGGTCTGGCCACCGCCGCGTACGCGATCGCCGCCGCGATCGGCGGCCCGGTGCTCGGCCGGATCGTCGACCGGACCGGGCAGCCGCGCGTCCTGCTGGCCTCCGCCGTGGTCGCCGGCGTCGGGTACGCGCTGCTCGCGCTGGCCCCCGGCTCGGTCTGGGCCGCCCCGCTCGGCGCGGCGATCGCCGGGCTCGCGATGCCGCCGCTGGAGCCCTGCCTGCGGGCGCTCTGGCCCGCCGTGGTCGACGAGGAGCAGCTCGACACCGCGTACGCCTTCGACTCCGCCGCCCAGCAACTCCTCTACGTGGCAGGACCGTTGGCGGTGGCCGGAATCGCCGCCGCGTTCTCGCCGGTGACCGCGCTGTGGACGGCCGCCGGGCTCGGCCTGGCCGGCGCCCTGGTGGTCGCCACCGCCGCCCCCGCCCGGGCCTGGCGGGCCCCCGCCCGGCACGCCTCCTCCGGGCTGCTCGGCCCGCTGCGCTCGCCCGGCCTGGTCCTGCTGCTGGTCGGCCTGGCCGGTGCGGGCTGGACGGTCGGCGCCCAGAACGTGCTCTTCATCGCCTACGCCGAGAACCACCGGGGCGACCTGCCCGGCGGGGCCGGGCTGCTGCTCGCGCTGGCCGCGCTCGGCGGTCTGGTCGGCGCGCTCGGCTACGGCGCGGTGAAGTGGCGCAGCACCACCGCCACCCGGACCTGGGTGATCGCGCTGGCGATGGCCGCCTCCTACCTCCCCCTGCTGGTGCTCCCCGCCCCGCTGCCGATGGCCGCGCTGGCCCTGCTCTCCGGCATCGGCTTGGCCCCCCTGCTGGCCGCCGCCTTCGTGCTGATCGCCGAGCTGGCCCCGACCGGCACGGTCACCGAGGCGTTCGCCTGGCTGATCACGCTGTTCGCGACCGGCAACGCGGCGGGCTACGCCGTCTCGGGAGCGCTGGTCTCGCACTCCCTGACGGCGGTCGCCCTCTGCGCGGTCGGCGGCATCGGCCTGGGCGGGGTGCTGCTCTTCGGCACCCGCCGTTGGTTCAGGACGACGGGGACCGCCGGCAGGGGCTCGGGGAACTGCGACGCCGACCTCGGAAGCGTCGCACCCGCGTAGACAGCCAGGCACTTTCGCTTTCGAGGTCGGCGTCGCCGACGCGGCGGAGCCGCACATCAGCCCGGGACTCCCGGACGGGGTACCTCAGTGCCGGCGGCCTCGCTGACGACTCGTCAGTCCGAGCACCGCACCCGCCGCGGCCAGCGCCAGCGCCAGCACCGCGAAGAACGCCACCGGGAAGTGCGCCCCGGTGTCCGGCAGGCCGCCGGTCGGTGAGGCGGTCGGCAGCGGGGTGGGCGGCACCGGCGTGACGGTCGGCGTCGGTGGGGTGGGCTCCGGACTCGGGGTCGGCGGCGGGGTGGGCTCCGGGGGAAGGACCAGGCCGAGGTCCAGGTTGAGCTGGGCCTCGCCACCGGACACCGTGACGTTCTCGGTGATGCCGGTGACCGGATCGGCGTCGGAGTCCTCCGCGCTGGCCGCCGTCCGGCGGACCGCGTCCTTGAGGGTGACGGCGGCGCCGGCCGGGATGGTGGCCAGGTCGAACTGGACCGCGTAGGTGCCGTTCGGCAGCTTCCCGAACAGGTAGAAGCCCCGGCCATTGCTGGTGGAGGTGGCCGGCTTGCCGTTCAGGTTGCGGACCTTGCGCCCCTTCCCGTCCAGCAGGTACGCGGTGACCCCGCCGACGCCGGGCTCGCCGGCGTCCTGCAGGCCGTTCCGGTTGAGGTCGTTCCAGACGAAGTCGCCGATCGAGTTGGCCGGCGGGGTGGGCTGGTGCACCCCGACGCCGACCTTGGCGGGCTCGGCCGGCAGCAGCTGCTGGCCGCTGCTGTCGGTGGCGGTGTAGGCGAAGCTGTTCCAGGCGAACGCCGTGTCGGGGGCGTCGTACGAGGCCACCATCGGCCAGGTCAGGGTGAACAGCCCGCCCGAGGGCATCGTGCCGGGCCGCGAGATCCGGAACCAGGTGGTCACCCCGGGGCCGGGGAAGGTGGTGCTCCACTCGGCACCGATCGGGCAGCCCGCCGGACCGCCGAGCGAGACCGGACGGCACGGGTCGGGCGCGGTGGAGTACTCGATCACCACGGCCGGGTCGCTGCTCACCAGCGGCTCGGTCAGCGAGGGCGTCCAGGCACTGCCGCGCGAGGTGTCCGGCCGCAGCACGTACCCGTCGCCGGGGGTGGGCAGGCGGTCGTACGCGACGAAGTCGGTGACGGCGTCGGGCGAGTCGTTCCGGACGGTCATCCGGTACGAGATCTGCCCGCCGGGCGAGGAGGTGCCGGAGCTGCCGTAGGCGCTGTCCTCGTCGCCCTTGACCTCCTTGTAGGCCCGCAGCACGGCGGGGACCTGGATCTCCACCTTCGAGGAGGCGTGGCAGAGCTTCTCGGCGGTGTCGCCGTTGCGGTTGAAGTCGTCGACGTCCGGCACCGAGCTGTCGGCACCGTAGTACTTGCAGGTGACCGGGGGTGACGCACCGTCAGCCGTGACGTAGACGTCGTTGGTGAAGCTGCCCGGCTGGGCACTGCCCGCGGCCTGGGCGTCGAACAGCACCCGGTAGGCCAGGTTGTCGTGCAGGTAGGTCATGTCGGGACTGCCCGCCGGCCAGGTCATCCGGATCAGCTGCCGGCCGTCCTTGCCCGGCAGTACGGCGACCTCCGCGGGGGCCTTGGCGTCCGACCAGCCCGGGTCGACGCGGACCGAGCCGTCGACGAAGACGAAGCCGGGCGGCAGCAGGTCGTAGAGCACCAGCGGCTTGTCCAGAGCGTGGCCGGTCCGGTTGTACGGGATCACCTGGAAGGTGGCGGTGCCACCCGGCGCGAGCACCGCGCCGGCCGTGGTGGTCTTCGCCGCGCCGAGGTTGGTGGCGGCGGTGACCGTGGCGTCGGCACAGGCGGTGGCGGTGTCCGTGGTGGTGCCGTCGGTGCCGACCACGTCCACGCAGTTGTGCAGCGGGGTCGGTGCGGTGGCGCCGTCGTGGCCGGTGTACAGCACCTGGGCCAGCACCTGGACCGAGTTGCCCGGGCTCCAGCCGGTCGGGATCGGACCGGCCCAGCTGAACCGCAGTCCGTGCAGCCAGCGGCCGGCCGGGATGCCGAGCACGTCGTTGGCCGGGTCGCCCGCCCCGGTCTCGATCTTGACCCGGCGGGCACCGGCTCCGTTGAAGGGGGTGCCCGGAGTGAAGGTCTGCCAGGCCGGGTCGCCGTTCAGGCGGTACTCCAGGGTCAGCGCGATGCTGGTCGGGTTCCATGCCTCCAGCTGGATGCTCTGCGGGGCGAGCCAGTTGTAGAGGTCGGTGGTGGTCCCGGTGCCCGGGTCGGTCATCACCAGGCTGGTGACCGGGACCGAGACGTTGTTCGGGAACAGGCTGAACGAGCCGATGTCACCGGAGACGAAGCTCGACTGCCAGACCTTGGAGGAGGAGACGTGCACCCCGGTGCTGGGGTCCTGGAAGGTCGGGCTGACGGCGGTCGCGGTGTCCAGGTCCCGGGCGGGGTCCGGGCCGAGCGGGTCGCCGTTCAGGGTGACCGAGTTGGTGGCGGTGCTGCCGGTCGGGAAGGTCGGGGCGGGGAAGTTGACCACCAGCACCCCGGGGTAGCGGCAGCCCGCCTGCCCGTTGCCCGCGGTGAAGGCACCGATGTCGTACTCCCAGGTGTTCCCCGCTCCCACCTGGCTCCAGCCCGGTGAGCGCGAGGTGTCCACCACGGCGCCGGCCGGCAGCGTGTCCACCAGCTTGGCCAGGTCCAGGTCGACGTTCGGCACCCCGTCGGTGGAGCAGGTGCCGAACTGGTACGTCACCGTGCGGCCGTCCTGGCTGCTGGTCTGGACGCCCTTGGTGACCTTGTACTGCGGCTGCACCACCGCCGTGGTGGTGGCGGTGCCGGTCTGCGGGGTCTCGCCGTCGGCGGTGAAGGTGGCGGTGTTGACCGCCTGGGTGCCGTTGGCGGTGGTGAAGTTGGGGTACTTGAGGGTGACCTTGACGGTGGCGGTGGTGCCGGGGGTGAGGGGGTTGAGCGCGATGTCCAGCGTGCCCCCCTTCGCCCCGGCGGCCGGCACGGTGGATCCGTCGACGTCAACGGTGCTGGCGTCCGGGGTCCAGCCGACGAACTCCATGCCGGCCGGCAGGGCGTCGCTGATCTTCCCGTGCTCGCAGTCGTTCAGCGAACAGGTGTAGCTCAGGGTGTAGGTGACGTTCTCCCCGGGCGCCGGATTCGCCTTGTCCACCGTCTTGGTGAACGTGATCGCCGCCAGCGCGTTCGGGGTGCCGGACATCGTGCCGGCGAGCAGGCTGGCGGAGAGCAGCCCGCAGGCCGTCAGCAACCGGGGGACCCGGGATCTCTTCCACATTCCCCTATCTGATGCTATTGGTAATGATTTGTCCGGTATGACGCGGCGGGCTCGTCAACCGATAGGACCAAAAGGTCGTCAGATGGGCTACGCGGAGCGGCCGGTGGAGCTCCGGAGCACCAGCGCGGTGGCCAACGGGGCGACCGGCGGGGCCGGTTCGCCGCGCAGCAGGGCCGCCAGGGCGGCGACCCCGGCCCGGCCGAGCTGCTCCCCCGGCAGGTCGACGGTGGTCAGCGGCGGCGCCAGCAGATCGGCCACCGGGATGTTGTCGATGCCGACCACCGAGACGTCGGCCGGAATCCGCAGCCCGAGTTCGGCGGCGGCCTGGTACAGCCCCGAGGCGACCACGTCGTCGTCGCAGACCACCGCGTGCGGGCGGTCCGGCCGGCTGAGCAGCCGGTGCGCGGCGGACCTGGCGGCGCGCTGACCCTCGTTCAGGGTGACGCCCAGCTCCAGCACTTCGAGCCCCTCGGTGGCCGCCTCGAAGGCGGCCTGCCGGACCCGGAAGGTGTACGCGGAGTGGGTGGACCGCAGGTGCCCGATCCGCCGGTGGCCGAGCCCGGTCAGGTGCTCGACGGCGGCCCGCATGCCACCCGCGACGTCCAGCTCGACGGTCGGCCGGGGCCGGCCGGTGCCCGGGTCGGCGAGCGCGGGGTCGGCGTCCAGGAACACCGCCGGGGTGTCGGCGGGCAGTGCGCCGAGCTGACTGTCGTCCGGCGAGCAGACCAGCAGTCCGTCGAACCGGCTGGTGGTGGCCGCCTCGGCCAGCGTCGCGCTGCCCCAGCCCGAGCTCACCACCACGGCCAGGCCGTGCCGGCCGGCCTCCTCGTGCACCCCCACCAGCACCCGGCCGAAGAACGGCCCGAGGATGTTCGGCACCGCGAGCAGGATCATCCCGCTCCGGCCCAGCCGCAGTTGGCGGCCCGCCGCCTGCGGGCGGTAGCCGAGCGTCCTGGCCACCTCCCTGACCCGCTCCCGGGTCGCCTCGGAGACCCGCTGCCCGGCCTCCGCCCCGGAGAACACCAACGAGACCGTCGCCTGCGAGACCCCGGCCAACCGGGCCACGTCGCGGCCGGTCGGGCGCCGGGACGCCGGGTTCGGTGCGGAGGGCTCGGTCATCGCGCGGGGACGGCTCAGCCCTGCGCCTGGGCGGCCGCCGCACGGGCGGCGTCGTCGGCGGCGTCCTCCTCGGCGGCGACCTCGGCCGAACGGGACCTGCGGTTGGCGACCTTCTCGGCCAGCTGCGCGGACATCTCGTCGCGCTGCCTGCTCAGCAGGACGTAGCTGAGCGGGGCGGAGACCAGGCCGGCGATCAGCACCAGGAAGACCACCCCGGTGCTGCCGGTCACCGGGATGACCCCGAAATGGCCGAGCAGCACGGCGAGGAGCAGGCACGACAGGAAGATGCTCAGGCGCATCGAGGTGTAGCGGAGCGTGGCGTGCTTCTTGCTGCTCACGGGGACGTCCTTCACTGCGGGGGTACGGCTGACGCGGCTATCCAGTGAAGCACGACCGCCCGACCGGCCCTTGGCAGGGGCTCGGGACTGCACCTTTTTGCAGGCGCTCAACTTTTTGCAGGTGCTCCGGTGCTACTGCCCAGGGGCTCGGGGAACTGCGAGGAGATCTGGCGTGCGGGTCACTGCGAAAGTGCCTGACCACCCACGCAACGGTCACCTTGTACGAGGCCGGCGTCGCAGTTCCCCGAGCCCCTGGGCCGTAGGCGGCTGAGCAGTTCCCCGAGCCCCCGACCGTAGATGCCGGGCCGCTTGCAACAGGCCGGCGGAGTCGCACCTCAGCGGAGGTCGAGCCACATGGTGACGTCGTCGCGGTCGTCGCCCGGGGCCACCCGGATGGCCCCGGGGACGCGACCGACCTCGGTGTAGCCGCAGCGGGTGTAGAAGTGCTCCAGGCCGAGCCCGCCGCGGAGGGTGAGCCGGAGGCCGGCCCAGCCGGCGTCGCGGGCGACCCGGGCTGCCTCGGCCATCAGCTCGACGCCGTAGCCGCTGCCCTGGAAGTCGGGGTGCACCATGACCCGCTTGAGCAGCCGCCAGTGGTCCATCAGGTCGAACCGCATGTCCTCGAAGAACAGCGCCGCCACCAGCCGGCCGCCCGGCTCGTGGCCGACCAGCAGCATGTCAGGCTGCCCCGGGCCGAGGCCCGCGAACTGCTTCTCGGCCGCCACCCAGACCTGATCCTCCGTCACCGGCGGGACGAACCCGACGGCGCCGCCCGCGTTGGTCGCGTCCGTCCAGAGGGTGATGATCGAGGCCCGCAGCTCCGGGGTCGGCTCGGGGGCCAGGGTGAAGGTGAGCGTCATGGGCACCAAGCCTAGGCGGCGGCCGTGACAGGCCGGGCGGGGGTGCTGCGGCCGAGGCCGAGGCAGAGCAGCACGGCCACCGCGCAGAGCGCGCCGGCGCCGTACCAGGCCAGGTCGTAGTCGCCGAACCGGTCCCGGCTCAGGCCGGCCAGCCCTGCCACCAGGGCGGCGCCGAGCTGGTGGCAGGCCAGCACCCAGCCGAACACCACCGGGGCGTCGGCGCCGAAGTGGCGGCGGCAGAGGGCGATGGTCGGCGGCACGGTGGCCACCCAGTCCAGGCCGTAGAAGATCACGAAGGCCAGGATGGGCGGCTCCGGCGAACCGGCGAACAGCTGCGGCAGGAAGAGCAGCGAGAGCCCGCGCAGCGCGTAGTAGGTGATCAGCAGCGAGCGGGAGTCGAACCGGTCGGTGAACCAGCCGCTGGCGATGGTGCCGACCACGTCGAAGACGCCGACCAGGGCGAGCAGGCCCGCGGCCGTGGTGACCGCCATGCCGTGGTCGTGCGCGGCCGGGATGAAGTGGGTGCCGACCAGACCCGCCGTGGTGGCACCGCAGATCGCGAACGAGCCGGCCAGCAGCCAGAAGGCGCGGCTGCGGCTCACCCCGCGGAGGATCCGCAGACTGCGCAGGATCGCACTGCCGTCGGTGCTCGGCGCGGGCGGCTGCTCGGTCGCCCCGTACGGGAGCAGGCCGAGGTCGGCCGGGCGTTCGCGCATCAGCAGCAGCACCGGGAGGGCGACCACGGTGGCGGAGACCGAGACCACCACCACGGCGGTGCGCCAGCCGTGTTCCTCGACCAGCCAGGCGAGCAGCGGCATGAAGACCAGGTTGCCCGCCGCGCCGGCGGCGGTGAGCACGCCGGTGACCAGGCCCTGGCGGGCGGCGAACCAACGGCCGGAGACGGTGGTGGCGAACGCCCCCGCCATCGAGCCCGAACCGAGGCCGACCAGGACGCCCCAGCAGAGCACCAGTTGCCAGCTCTGCGTCATCAGCATGGTGAGCCCGGCGCCGGTGGATATCGTCAGCAGGGCGCTGACCACGATCAGCCGGACGCCGAAGCGGTCCATCAGGGCGGCGGCGAACGGCGCGGTCAGGCCGTAGAGGGTGAGGTTGACCGAGACGGCGGCGGAGATGGTGGCGTGCGACCAGCCGAACTCGGTGTGCAGCGCGTCCATCATCAGCCCGGGCGTGGACCGGAAGCCGGCCGACCCGAGCAGCACCAGCACGGCCACCCCGGCCACCACCCAGGCGTATTGCGGGCGGCGGGACTTCACGGTGCTGAGGGTTTCGTTCACGCGCTGATCCTCTTGTACGACACCCGAGCACTCTCCGGCAGGGCACCTGGTGGGGCTGCGCCGTCAGTTGCACTGCCCCGGAGCTCGGAGCTCTGCTTTTGGCAGGGCGCTCAGTTGCACTATCCAGGGGCTCGGGGAACTGCGAGGAGATCTGGCGTTCGGGTCACTGCGAAATTGCCTGACCACCCCTGAACGGATCACCTTGCACAGGTCGGCGTCGCAGTTCCCCGAGCCCCTGACTCTTCCGAAGCACCTGCCAAAAGCTGAGCACCTGCCGAAAGCGCCTCAGGGGCGGTCCGGGACGCGGCGGAGGGTGCGGATGGGGCGGGTGAGGAGGAGCGCGGCGACCACCAGGAAGGAGACCACGATGCCTACTTGGAGGACCCGGGTGGCGCCGAAGGCTTCCACTGCGGGGCCGGCCAGGGCGCTGCCGATGGGGAACATGCAGACCGAGCCGGCCACCTCGTAGGCGTGGATGCGGTTGAGGACCTCGCCGGGGACCTGGGTCTGCACGTTGGTGGCCCACATGACGCCCCAGAAGGTGAGGCCGACGCCGACCACGAGCTGGGCTGCGGCGAGCAGCCAGACCGGCCAGCCGGCCACGATGCCGATGGGGTAGAGCGGGAAGACCAGCATCGCCACCGCACCGGCGGCGAGCGGACGTTCGGGCTTGTAGCGGATCGCCAGCAGGCCACCGAGCACGGTGCCCGCGCCGAACGCGCAGTTGAGCAGGCCGTACACGGTGGGACCGTACTCGGGCACGATCAGGCCGGCCGCGATCGGCATCTGCGGGCCCCAGCTGAGCACGGTGAAGAACAGCCAGATCACGATCACGCCCCAGAGCCAGCTGCGGGCGCGGAACTCGTGCCAGCCGACCACCAGGTTGCGCCAGAGGCTGTCGCCCGGCGGCGGGGCGGGCACGGTGCCGAGCCGGAGGGCGAGCAGGCAGGCGGCGCTGATGCCGAAGGTGACGGCGGCGATCAGCATCACCCAGCCGGTGGCGGCCGAACCGACCAGCAGGCCGGCCAGGGCCGGTCCGAGCAGGCCGGTGAACGCCTCGGCGGTGCGCAGCACGCCGTTGGCGCCCTGGACGTCGCGGGCCACCAGCGGGACGGTGGAGGCGGCGCCGGGCTGGAACATCGCGGCGGCGGTGCCGGCCACCGCCAGCAGGGCGTAGAGCTGCCAGAGTTGGTCGATGCCGCGGAAGAAGAGGACCGCCAGCAGGATCCGGGTGGTCAGGTTGGCCAGGTCCGCGCCGATCATCATCCGGCGGGCGGTGAACCGGTCGGCGAGCACGCCACCGAACAGCACCAGGCCGGCGAACGGGCCCATCAGGAAGGCGAGCGCGAAGCCGACGGTGCCCAGTCCGTGGCCGGCACCGATCAGGCCGGCCGAGACCGCGACCGGAAGCATCGCGTCACCCAGCAGACCCGCGCTGCGGGCGGTGAAGTAGTACCGGAAGTTGCGGGACCAGATCGCCGGTGCCTCGGCCGATCGGTCCACGACCGATCGGACCTCGACGGACTGGTCCTGGAGTTCGGGGAGCGTCACCCCAGCAGTTTTGGTGTAGACCACTCGGAATTCCAGTGGTTTATGGTCACGATCGGACGGCGGCGCGGCATGCGCGCCCCGAGCACGGCACGACGGCCACCGTCCGATCCGGGTACCCGGGGCCCCTGACCCGCGCACCGAGCGCTCCGTACTCGTCAAGGAAGGCTCCACCGACGCGCCCGGCGGCATACGACCCCCATGCTGACCGCACCGGCACTCCCTCGACGTCCCCTCACAACGGAGAACTGCACCCAAGAGTGATCAGTTGGATACGTCACGTCAATGGGTTGTCGGAAATTCGGAATGGTTGCGGCGCATTTGGCACTCACGGGAGCACGCGGCGGAGACCTAGGCGATCAGTGCGCCCCCTGCGCCGCTGGTCCGCTCCATGGCCGGAGCCACCATCGCACCGTCGCCGATCTCGCACCAGACCCGCTTGCCGGAGCCGTCCGGGTACCAGCCCCAGCGCTCGCACAGCAGTTCCACCAGCTCCAGACCCCGCCCGTTGGTCGCGTCACCCGCCGCGCACCGGGGGGCGGGGGCGATACAGCTGCCGTCCGACACCTCGACCCGGACCAGGGTCGGGGCCGACCGGCCGCCGCCCTCCGGCAGCGGGACCGAGAGCCGGAGCACGGCCGGCGATCCGGTGTGCACCACGGCGTTGGTGACCAGCTCGGAGACCACCAGCACCAGGGTCTCGGCGATCGCCGCGTCCGGGTCGAAGCCGTGGCCCTGGAGCCGCGAGCGAACCCAGCGACGCGCCCGACCGACCTCGGCCGGGTCCGCCTGGACCGCCAACTGGACCTGAAGTACCTGCACCGCTCCACCACCCGCACTCGCAGTTCGAGGCCCGGTCGGACCGGCCATGGCTCCGTCACGAATACGCCTCAGAATGATCCGGCAGGACGGTCGCAGCAAGCGCTTCGGGCATATTCCAGCGATCGGGGGACAGCGCAGTGCATACTGTCCCGCTCACTCTGGCGAGCGTCGCACCGGCGATCGTCCGGCCACCCGCTCCGACCTGGCCTTGGGAGGGGACGGCGCGAGCGTAACGAAACGTACCGCGCGACGACGCCGATCCGACCGCCGCCACGAGCGAACCACCCTTGCTACATCTGTCCACCACGGATCGAACGACGAAAGTCCGTACCGTCACCACCAGCTGACGATTCGAAACTTCTTCATACGATTCCCTTCGCCGACGATTCCCGGCCGGTTACCGTGGAGCCGAGCAGGGGGAGGGGCGATGGAGACCGCCGGACCGGTCCCGAGCTGGGACGAGCAGATCCACTGGCGGCTGGCCCGGGGCGAGGAGACCGCGCTCGCCGAGCTCTACGACCGGTTGGCGCCCCTGGTGCACGGCCTGGCCGGCCGGATCCTGACCGATCAGGCCGCCGCCGAACAGCTCACCCGGGAGGTTTTCGGCCAACTCTGGGAGCACCCCGAGTCCTTCGACCCCCGGCAGGGTTCGCTGCGGGCCTGGCTCGGCTCGCTGACCCGGCGGCGCGCCCTGGACCGGCTCCGGCTGGACCACGCCGATGACCGGCAGCTGCGCGAGCGCGCCGGTGCCGCCCGGGCCCAGTACGTGGTCGACTCGCTGCCCGACCCGTTGCGCGAGACGATCGCGCTGGCCTGGTTCGACGGCCGCAGTTACCAGGAGACCGCCCGCCAGTTGGGGATCACCGAGCAGGCCGCCAAGCAGCGGCTCCGGCTCGCCCTCCAGCTGCTCGCCACCGAACTGGCCGACGAGGAGGGCGAGTCGTGACGCTTCAGGAGGACCACGCGGCCGAGCTGCGGCACGAGGCGTACCGTTCGCTGCTCGGCGCCTGGGCGCTGGACGCCTGCCCGCGCCGCGAGGCGGCCGAGCTGAACCAGCACCTGGCGGTCTGCCCGGACTGCGCCGAGGAGGCCACCCGGCTGCGGAACGCGGCCGGCCGGCTCTCCCCCGACGAGCCGCTCGACCCGTCGGGCTCGCTCCGCCAGCAGGTGCTGGACTGGTGCCTGGCCCGCCGCCCGGCTCAGCTGCCCGTCCCGGACTGGGCCGCCCCGTACGCGACCGAGACCGCCAAGCTGGACGCGCTGCTCCGTGACCTCGGCCCCGAGGAGTGGCAGGAGGTGGCCGAACTCCCCTGGTACGGCGGGGTGCAGCGGTGGCGTCCGGCCGAGGTGCTGGGTCATCTGACCGCCGTGGACGGCTACCTGGCCCCCGGCCTCGGCCTGCCCGACCCGGTCCCCGGCGCCGCCACCACCGCACCGGTCCGGGTCCCCGCCCAGCACGGCCCGGCCACCCGGGTCCCGGCCCAGGGCAGCCCCGCCGCCGGGGTGCTGGACCGCACGGCCCGGCTGCTCGCCGTCCAGACCGACCTGGCCCCGGGCACCGTCCGGGCGCAGTGGCGACGGCAGGGCCACGCGCTGGTGCGCAGCGCCGCGCTCCGGCCGCAGGGCGGCGCCACGGTGGACTTCGGTTTCGCCCGGCTCCCGCTCCGGGACGCCTTCGTGGACCGCGCCTTCGAGTGCTGGGTGCACGGCGACGACATCGCCCGTGCGGTCGACTACCCCTACCCGCCGCCGCTGCCCCGGCACCTGCGGCTGATGGTCGACCTGGCGGTCCGGATGCTCCCGATCGCGCTGGCCGCCACCCGGCCGCCGACGCCCGGGCCCGGGCGGGCGCTCCGGCTGGTCATCGAGGGCCCGGCAGCCGGTGAGTGGCTGATCCCGCTGGACGGCTTCGCCGCCGAGGGGCCGCCGGTGGCGGAACTCGTGCTGGACGGGCTGGAGTTCTGCAACCTGGTGGCCGCCCACCGCGACCCCGACCGGATCCCGGCGGGCGAGTACGGCGACCGCGCCGCCATCCGCGAACTCCTCCGGGCGGCCCCGCTGCTCTCCCGGCCCTAGAGGCAGGCGCTCCGGGACTACGGTCCAGAGGCTCGGGGGCTGCGCTCTGGCCAGGTCCTCAGCCGTCAACTACCCAGGACTTCAGGGCTGCGCTCTAGGCAGGCGCTCGACCATCTACCACCCAGGGGCTCGGGGAACTGCGAGGAGATCTGGCGATCGGGTCACTGCGAAGGTTCCTGACCACCCCTGAACGGATCACCTTGCAAGGGCCGGCGTCGCAGTTCCCCGAGCCCCTGTCTACCGAACCGGGTGCCCAAGCCCCTGGCGCCGTAGCGGGCTGAGCACCTGTGGAGGGGCTAGGCGAAGACGACCGTGCGGGTGCCGTTGAGGAGGACGCGGTGTTCGCTGTGCCACTTGACCGCGCGGGCCAGCGCCTGGCACTCGACGTCGCGGCCGACCGCGACCAGCTGGTCGGGCGTCACGTCGTGGGTGACGCGGGCGACTTCCTGCTCGATGATCGGACCCTCGTCGAGGTCCGCGGTGACGTAGTGGGCGGTGGCGCCGATCAGCTTCACGCCCCGGGTGTGCGCCTGGTGGTAGGGCTTGGCGCCCTTGAAGCTCGGCAGGAAGGAGTGGTGGATGTTGATGATGCGTCCGGTCAGGGCCTTGCACAGGTCGTCGGAGAGCACCTGCATGTAGCGGGCCAGCACCACCAGGTCGACCTGCTCGGCCGCCACCAGGTCGAGCAGCTGCTGCTCGGCCTCGGCCTTGTTGTCGCGGGTCACCGGCAGGTGGTGGAACGGGATGCCGTAGGACTCGGTCAGCTCGCGGAAGTCGGTGTGGTTGGAGACCACCGCCGCGATCTCCACCGGCAGGGCGCCGATCCGGGTCCGGAACAGCAGGTCGTTCAGGCAGTGCCCGAACTTGCTGACCATCAGGACCACCCGCATCCGCTCCGCGCTCGGGGTGATCCGCCAGTCCATCCGGAACGAGGCGCCGATCGCGGCGAAGCTGGCCCGGAGCTTCTCGGTGCTGACGGGTTGTTCGGCCGAGAAGTGCACCCGCATGAAGAACAGTCCGCTGTCACCGTCGCCGAACTGCTGACTGTCGATGATGTTGCAGCCGGTCATGAAGAGGTAGCTGGAGACCGCGTGCACGATCCCCTGCTTGTCCGGGCAGGACAGCGTGAGGACGTACTGGGCGCTGGCCGTCGGCTGGTCCACGGGTGTCGTTCCGTTCTGCGGGCGCTGGTGGCGGACCGCCCAGGGTGTCACATACCGGACGGGCGCCGCCGGACCGACCGCAGTGCGGACGCGCTCAGCCGACCCGGGTCAGCGACCGCAGCGTCTCCAGCGAGTGCGGCGGCCCCGCCGGGTCCTCGCCGTCGGCCAGCGAGAGCCGGGTGTGGGCGGCCAGCGCCGCGTCGACCGCCTCGGGCCAGCCGGGGTGGCCCAGGTAGGCGGCGGCCGGGGCGTCCGCACCGATCTCGTGCAGCACCCGGAGCACCCGGAGCACGGCGGCGTCCACCAGGGCCGCCTCCTCGGCGTCCCGGAGGATGGTGCCGACGTACTTCTCGGCGGGCCAGCGGTCCAGCCAGGTGTCCTCGACCAGCCGGTAGACGGCGTCGGTGACGTCGCCGAAGCCGCCCTGGCCGGTCAGCCAGGTCCGCTGCTGGAACGCGGGGTCGGACAGCATGTGCAGCGCCGAGCGGAGTCGGGCTCGCCAGCGCCACCAGGGCAGGTCGTTGAGCGGCATGCCGCCCATCGTGCTTGAGCGGTGCCCGCTACGAGAAGGGTTTCGGGCAGACCGATACGAAGAATCTGTACTCGCGGACATGGAGAGCGATGCTACGTGCCCGGACTTCACACGTTCTACTCGCGTCATCCGGTCATCCCACCCGGAGTTCCGCCCCCGTTGGCCCGTCGTTCGCTTTTCGTCCCTCTCGGCGCACTCCGCCAGGTCAAGGCTGACCCTGGCCGACCAGGCCGGAGCAGTTCGATCCCAGGAGGAGCACCCCATCATGAGGCGGAGCGGATCGCCCGAGCACGCAGAGCCGACCGGCACTCCGGGCCGGACCGGCCGATGCCGCCGCACCGCCGGAGCGGTGGCCGCCGCGCTGCTGCTCCCCGCCCTGCTGTCCGCCTGCGGGGGGCCCGCCGACGCCGCCCCGCCGGACGAGATCACCGTGATGACCTGGGCGCCGTCCGGCACCGGCTCCGCCGACCGGCCCGGGATGACCGCGCTGGCCGGGGCGGTCGGCCACGAGCTGAACGCCGGGGGCGGGCTGGCCGGCCACCGGGTCAAGGTGCTCACCTGCAACGAGCACAACACCGCCGAGGGGGCCACCGAGTGCGCCCGGCAGGCGGTGGCCGCGCACGCGCTCGCCGTGGTCGGCTCGTACAGCCAGTACGGCGATGCGTTCATGCCCACCCTGGAGGCGGCCGGCATCCCCTACGTCGGCGGCTACGGCCTCTCCACGCCCGAGTTCAGCAGCCCGTTCTCCTACCCGGTCTCCGGCGGCACCCCCGCGCTGATCGCGGGCAGCGGGCAGCAGCTGGTCGAGGCCGGCTGCAGGAGCGTCGCGGTGGTCCGGCCGGACACCAGGGCCGGCGACACCCTGCTCGGCTTCCTGGCCGGGGCGCTGAAGCCCGCCGGGATCACGCTCAAGGACGTCAAGGCCCCCGAGCGCTCGAACGACTACACCGAGATCGCCAAGAAGGCGATCGGCGACGACCGGGTCGGCAGCTGCGTGATCGTGGCGCTCGGCTTCGAGCCGACCGCCAACCTGCTGGACCCGTACCGGCGGCTGCAGCCGCGGCGGACCCAGCTCGCCTCGGTGATCGGCAGCTTCCAGCAGTCGGTGGTCGACGCCACCGGCGGCGACGCGGGCCCGCTCAGCGGCGCGCTCGCCACCGGCTGGTACCCGCCGGAGAGTTCCCAGGTCTGGGACGTGCTGCGGTCCACCGTGCGCCTGCACGGCGGCGGGGTGCCGATCGACGTCTCGGACCCCGGGGTGCAGACCACCTGGGTCGCGTACGAGGTGTTCCGGCAGGCGGTGGAGCGGACCGGGAACGGCAAGCAGATCACCACCAAGGCGCTCCGCGGCGTACTGGACGGCGGCGAGCCGATCGAGACCGCCGGCGCCACTCCCCCGCTGAGCTGGGGCCTCACCAACATGCTGCCCAGCGCGGACTCGCCCCGGTTGGTGAACACCGCGGTGACCTTCCAGCGGGTGCAGGGCGGCCGGCTGGTCGAGCAGCGGGCGGGTTTCGTGGACGTCCGGAAGGTCCTGGCGGGCTGAGCCCGTGGACGGCGCAGGCCCGGCTCCCCCGTGGGGGCCGGGCCTGACGGCTGTTCAGGGGATCGGCCGGACTCAGAGGTCGGTGTCGGCCTTGGTCGGCAGGCCGGCCAGGGCGGCGATCGCGTTCCACAGGGTGCTGGCCTGCTTCTTGGCCACGGTGGCATCGCCGCTGGCGGTGTTGCCGAGCTTGTAGTGCGGGTTGTCCTTCTTCGCCGGGTCGCAGGCCGCGACCGAGTCGGCCGCCCAGAGCGCGTACTCGCGGTCGGCCTTGGCCGAGGCCTCCCACGCCTTCTTGAGCTGCTCGGCCAGCTGGGGGCCACCGGTCAGCTGGTCGGTCTTCAGCGCCGCCAGACTGCCGAGCAGCTGGTCGCGCTGGGCCGCCGCGTCGGTGAGGGCCTGCTGGGACTCGGGCAGCTTCTCGCACCTGCCCACCGCCTGGACCGCGTTCACCACGCTCGTCCGGCTGGCGTTCGCGGTGCCGAGCACGGTGGCGAGCGCCTGGGCCTGGGCCTTGGCCTCCGGGCTGATCGTGCCCGCCGTACCGGCACCGGCGGCGGCCGACCCGGCCGAGGGGGACTTGGCCACCGGGGCGGCGCCCTGGTCGGGCGTCTCCCCGCCGCCGCTGAGCAGCACCGCGACCAGGATGCCCGCTGCCGCGCACCCCGCCACCACACCGCCGATGATCAGCCGGTTGTTGGCCCGCCGGGGCTCCGGGGCGGAGGACATCGGGGCGGGGTACGCCGGGGGCGCGGGCGGGAACTGCTGCCCCCCGTACGAGGGCTGCTGACCGCCGAAGCCCTGGCCGCCGTACGACTGCTGCTGGTCCCCGAACGACTGGCCACCGAAGGACTGCTGACCACCCATGGGCTGCGGCGGCTGCCCGTAGCCGGGCTGCTGACCACCCGTCGGATCGCTGGTCGGGTACGGCGGCAGGAACTGGGTGGCCGGCGCGGCCTCGGGGGCCGCCTGCTGCTGCGGCACGCCGGGGCCCCCGGGGTACGCCTGACCGCCCAGGTACTCCGGGCCGCCGCCCTGGAACTGCTCGGTCGGCACCCCCTGCTGGACCGGCGGCTGCGCGTTGGCGTCCGGCTCCGGTCTGAAGAGGTCGTCCAGGTTGAAGTCACCTGAGTTGGAGTGGGAGTACGAGCGGCGCTGGCTCAACGCGATTCCTCACCTGTGCACGGCCCACGACCGCACCGCGGGGGCCTTCCTCGGTTCTTCCGCGCGCTCGCTGCCTCTACCACGCAGGGGACGCCGACTATCACGCCCAACCTACCCCGTCGTTCCCGAAGGTGACTACGCGCCCTGGAAGTCCGTCACGCGGCCTCCAACTCCATCCGGGCCTGGAACTCCCGCACCGCCCGGTGACTGCGGTACGGCTCCAGCCGGCGGCGGAACTCGTCCAGGTACTCCACGCCCCGGTTGGACCGCAGCCCGCTCAGCAGCCGGACCGCCTGGGTGCCGGTCTCGCAGGCCCGCTCCAGGTCGCGCAGCTGGAGCTGGGCGGTGGCCAGCAGCACCAAGTCCACCGCGCGGCGGCGGACCCTGGTCGGCGGGTGCAGTTCGAGCGCGGTGCGGGCGTACTTCTCGGCCTGCACGGCCTGCTCCAGATCCCGGTGGCAGTGTGCCAACTCGTCGGCCAGGTAAGCCTCGTCGAAGTGCACGATCCAGTCCGGGTCGTCCTCCGGGTTGCGCTGCTCCATCGCGGCCAGCGCCTTGGCGGCCACCGCCTCGCAGGACCGGACGTCGCCGAGCAGGGCGTGGCCCCGGGCCTCGGCGGCGTAGAACATCGCCATCGCCGTGGGGGTGGCCACCGAGCGGGCGCCCTCCTGGGCGGCGCGGGCGAGTTGGGCGATCTCGCGCGGATTGCCCAGCGCGGCCGCCAGGTGGCTCATCGAGGCGGCCAGCACGTAGCCGCCGTAGCCCCGGTCGTCGGCGGCCTGGGCCAGCCGGAGCGCCTGGATGTAGTAGCGCTGGGCCAGGCCGGGCTGCCCGGTGTCCACCGCCATGTAGCCGGCCAGCTCGGTCAGCCGGGCCACCGCGCCGAAGAGTTGACGGCCGGTCTCCTCCCGGTACGCACCACTGAGCAGGCCGGAGACCACGCTGTTCAGGTAGTGCACCACCACGGGGCGGACGTGCCCGCTGCCGAACCGGTGGTCCAGGTCGACCAGCATCTGGGTGGTGGCGCGGATCGCCGCAACGTCCGCCAGGCCGACCCGGGGGCCGCCGGTGCGGGCCACCACCGGATCCGGCGGGGTGATCAGCCAGTCCCGGCTGGGCTCGACCAGCGCGGAGGCCGCCACCGTGGCGCCGGACAGGAACTCCCGGCGGCCGACGTCGCTGCGCCACAGCTCGCAGACCTGGTCCAGTGCGCCGCTGAGGGTGGCGGCGAACTGCAGGCCGACCCCCGAGCTCAGGTTCTTGCCGTCCGCCATGCCGATCTCGTCGACCGTGACACCACGGCCGAGTTTGCGGCCGAGCGCCTCGGCGATCACCGCCGGGGCTTGGCCGCGCGGCTGTTGGCCGCGTAGCCAGCGGGCCACCGAGGTCTTGTCGTAGCGCAGGTCGAGGCCGTGCTCGGCGCCACAGAGATTCACCCGGCGGGCGAGGCCCGCGTTGGAGCAGCTCGCTTCCTGGATCAGCTGCTGCAGACGCTCGTTGGGCTGCCGTGCGACGAGTGCTCTTGCGGCCATGGGCTTCGCCTCCCCACGCCCCCGGCCCTGACCGGCGGGCGACGATTTGCTGCTCGAACTGCCGACGTGCCGACCGGTTGGGACATCTGACTTCAGGTTAGCGATCAGCAACACCAGCGGGATACCCACGGTGACGGGCCCACCCCCCACGCGCCCTGCCAAATGCCCCTGTGCGCCCCCTGTTACGCCGTCTGGGCCCCTTCGTCTTCTACCCGCCGCCGATGCTCCGGAACCCGTCCGGCAGTTGCCCTCCGCGGCCGGCCGCCGTCACCGGTACGGGTGACAGAGCCCGTCGGCCGGAACCCGCCGGGCCACGGACCGTAACCCCACTCACGGATGGTAGTTGAGCAGCACGTGGAAGACACCCCGGAAGCCCCCGAGTCGGGCCTGCCCAAGCCGCTCAGCGCGGCCCTCAGCTACGTCGAGGACCGCCACTGGGAGGTCGCTCCCGGGACTTGGCTGCTCGACGACGACGGCCCGGCCCGCTGCTCCTGCGGCGAGCCGCGCTGCCCGCTGCCCGGCGCGCACCCGACCCACCCGGAGTGGCGCGGCAAGGCCAGCGCCGGTCCCGGCGTGGTCCGCCGCTGGTGGTCGGAGCACCCGGCGGCGTCGATCCTGCTGCCCACCGGTCGGTTCTTCGACGTGCTGGACGTCCCGGAGGTGGCGGGCTGCCTGGCGCTGGCCCGGATGGAGCGGCTGAACCTCCAGCTGGGCCCGGTGGTGGCGGCCCCCGCCTCGGCCGGCCAGTCCGGGCGCCGGCTGCTCTTCCTGGTGCTGCCCGGGGTGGTGGCCAAGCTGCCGGAGATGCTCCGCCGGCTCGGCTGGGGCCCCGGCCGGCTGGACCTGGTGGCGCGCGGCGAGGGCGACTGGATCGTCGCACCGCCCTCCCGGGTCGGCCAGTTCGGCCCGACCCGGTGGGCCAGGCCGCCGTCCGAGCTGAACCGCTGGCTGCCGGACGCCGAGGACCTGATCAGCCCGCTGGCGTACGCCTGCGGCCGGGAGGCCCCGCCGCTGCGGCCGCCGGCGAACCAGCCGGCCGGCGTGCACTGAGCCAGGACCGGGGAGTCGACGGCGACTCAGCCGCCCCTTCGAACTGCCGTCCTACGCCTATCGGGTGAGGGCGCGCACCGCGCGGGACCACGCGCGCGACTGACGGGCCCTGGCTCCCACCGGAGTCGGGGCCCGTCACACGTTTGCCCGGATAAGACACCGACGTACCCGGTCGGCGGGGGTGGAAGCCGCTCGTACGAGTGACAGCGCTCAAGGATTGCCAAGATCTGCCGAGGGGAGGAATTGCTCCGAGAGGGACCGCAGGAGGGGCACTCGGACGGGGAAGCCGAGCGAGGCGGATCGGGGGGGCTCTCGGGGGAAGGCGGGGGACCGGAGGGGGATCGGTGGGGGACGGCGGAGCCCGGTGCCAGGGGAGGCACCGGGCTCCGCCGCACCACTGCCGGGGCTACTGGACCTCGGCCACGAACAGGTGCGCGGCGATGTCCTTCGGGAGCTCGGCCGCGCTCTCGCCGGAGCCGACCAGCACGCCGCCGTCCACCCCCGCGCCGACCCGGACGGTGTGGCCGGGGCGGATGCCGGCCCGGCGCAGCGTGAGCATCAGGCCCTCGTCGGTCTGGATCGGCTCGCCGATCCGGCGGACCACCACGTTGACCCCGTCCGTACCGACCCGCACCGAGTCCAGCGTGGTCAGCGCGGCGTCGAAGCCCTCGCCCTCGGCCCGGGTGTCGCCGAGCTCCTCCAGGCCGGGGATCGGGTTGCCGTAGGGGGACTGGGTCGGGTGGCCGAGCATGGCGAGCACCTTGCGCTCGACCGTCTCGCTCATCACGTGCTCCCAGCGACAGGCCTCCTCGTGCACCTGCTCCCACTCCAGGCCGATCACGTCGACCAGCAGGCACTCCGCGATCCGGTGCTTGCGCATCACCCGGACGGCGAGCCGCCGGCCCTCCTCGGTCAGCTCCAGGTGCCGGTCACCGGCCACCTGGAGCAGGCCGTCCCGCTCCATCCGGCCAACCGTCTGGCTGACCGTGGGGCCACTCTGTTCGAGCCGTTCCGCGATCCGGGCACGCATCGGGACGATGCCCTCCTCCTCCAGCTCCAGAATGGTGCGGAGGTACATCTCTGTGGTGTCGATCAGCCCAGACATCGCCGCTGGCTCCGTTCCTCGGTATCCTCACCGCCAATTCTGACGTACGGGGGAAGCAACCGGTGGCCCCCGACCCCTTCTTCCCCGGCCTTTCCGTCAGCTCGGGAGCTTTTTCGTCACTGTTGACAGCGGTGCCCCCGAGGCCGCACGGTGCTGGCCGTAGCTTTCTCCCACAGCTGCGGTCTGGACCACCGGACCGCCCCCACGGTACGGAGATCTGATGAGCGACCTGGTCGGGCGGTACTTCGACGCCGCCGTGGAGCACCTGCACCGGATCAGGACCGAGGAGGCCGGCTCGATCGAACGGGCGGCCGAGCTGCTGGCCGAGGCGGTCGCGGACGGCCGCCGGATCTTCACCTTCGGCGCCGGGCACTCCTCGCTGGCCGCCCAGGACGTGGTCTACCGGGCCGGTGGCCTGGTGGTGATCAACCTGCTGAACGTGCCCGGCATGACCGGGGTGAACGTGATGCCCGCGCCGCTCGGCAGCGCCCTGGAGCGGGTCTCCGGGCTGGCCACCACCACCCTGGACCTCACCCCGGCGGGCGCGGGCGACCTGCTGTTCGTGATCTCGCTCTCCGGCCGCCAGACCATGCCGGTCGAGCTGGCCCAGCACGCCCGGGCCCGCGGCCTGACCGTGATCGGCGTCACCTCGCTGGCGTACCCGGGCGAGGTCAGCTCCCAGCACTCCTCGGGGACGTACCTCAAGGACCACTGCGACGTGGTGCTGGACAGCAAGATCGCGGTCGGCGACGGCGAGCTGAGCCACCCCGCGGCCGGGACCTCGTTCGGCTCGGTCTCCACCATCGTCACCAGCGCGCTGATGCAGGCCGTGGTGGCCGCCGCGGTCGGCCGGCTGGCCGACCGGGGCGTCACTCCCCCGCTGTTCCGCTCCGGGAACGTGGACGGTGGCACCGAGTGGAACGTCAAGGTGATGGCGGACAACGCCGAACGGATCTACTACACGTTCTGACCCCGGCGCCCGCCCGCCGACCGGACCGATCGTCAGTTCCCCGGCGATCATGGCCAGTTGACACGCATACTGGCCGGACACCGAGCGTACCGCCGCTCCGTCGGGGGCAGTAGGTACCTGCTGACGCGGACGGCGAGGGGCGGGGGTCCAGATGGTGGCGGCCGGTGGCGGGCGTTCGATGGGATGGGTGCGCGAGGACGAACTGCTGCCCGAGCTGTTCTGGACGGCGGACTCCTCCTCGCTCCAGGGCCAGCGGCGCGCGGTCGCGCTGTCCCGCTGGGAGCTGCTGCTGCTGGTGCTGGCGGCCTTCGCCGGCTCGGCCGACGGCAGCCTGTGGGCCTGGTCGGCGGCGCTCGCCTACCTGCTCACGGTCGGCCTGGCCACCATCACCGGACGGCAGAACCCGCAGGGCCTCTGGTACGAGGGCCGGGCCGCCGCCGAGTCGGTCAAGACGCTGTCCTGGAAGTACGCGGTCCGGGCCGACGCCTACCAACCGCCGCCGAAGACCCTGCCGGACGCCGAGCGGCTCTACGACGTCCAACTCGGCGGCGTGATCAACCAGTTCGGCACCAGCCGGGCGATCCCGCAGCTCGGCCGGGTGCAGGCCGAGCTGCAGTCCTGGCGCGGCCCGCTGGCCGGGCGGCCGCCGACCCACCCGCAGATCACCGACTCCATGCGGCAGTTGCGCGACCAGCCGCTGACCGTCCGGCGCGAGGTCTACCTGCGGGAGCGGGTCAGGACCCAGCGGGAGTGGTACCGGAACAAGGCCAGGTACTGCACCAACGCGACCCGGTGGGCCGACCTGCTCGGCGTGGTGCTCCCGTTCACCGGCCTGGTGCTGGCGATCCTGCGGGCACTCGGCGAGTTCACCTTCGACGCGCTCGGCGCGGTCTCCGCGGTGGCCGCCTCGGTGTCCGCCTGGGCCCAGCTCCGCCAGTACCGGCCGCAGGCCGCCGCCTACTCCATCGCCTCCTCCGAACTCGCGGTGATCGAGACCCAGTTGACCCAGCTCGCGGTGGACGCCCCGGACGCCGAGGAGAACTGGGCCCGGCTGGCCCGGGACGCCGAGGACGCCATCTCGCGGGAGCACACCACCTGGCAGGCCCGACGCGAGGTGCGCACCACCGACGCACCGCTCTAGGCCCGGTCGGACCACTTCTCGGAGGTAGCCACGTGGTGTTGCAACTGGTCGAGGTGGGGGACTCCCGCTCGCTCGCGGTCGAGACCTTCGGCGATCCGCACGGGCGGCCGGTGTTCGTCCTGCACGGCACCCCCGGCAGCCGGGTCGGCCCCTACCCCCGGACGTCCGTGCTCTACCGGCTCGGCGTGCACCTGATCGCCTTCGACCGGCCCGGCTACGGGGACTCCACCCGGCTGCCGGGCCGCCGGGTGGCCTCGGCGGCGGCCGACGTGGCGGCGATCGCGGACGCGCTGGGGCTGGACGAGATCGCCGTGCTCGGCCGCTCCGGCGGCGGGCCGCACGCGCTGGCCTGCGCCGCCCTGCTGCCGGACCGGGTCAGCCGGGTGGCCGCGCTGGTCAGCCTGGCGCCGCGGAACGCCGAGGGCCTGGACTGGTACTCCGGGATGACCGCGTCCAACGTGCACGCGTACCAGGAGGTCGAGCGCGGGCAGCACCGGTTCGCCGCCTCGTTCCAGGCCAGGTCCCGCCGGATCAGGGCCGACCCGGCCAGCGTGATCGAGGGGCTGGTGCCCGAACTCGGTCCCACCGACCGGGCGTTGGTGACCGACTCGGGCATCAGGCAGCGGCTGATCTCCACCTACCGGCAGGCGTTCCGGAACAGCGCCGACGGCTGGATCGACGATGTGCTGGCCTTCACCACCGACTGGGGCTTCAAGGTCGAGGACATCGCCGTCCCGACCCGGTTCTGGCACGGCGCGGACGACCAGTTCTCCCCGGTCGACCACTCCCGCTGGCTGGCCGACCACATCCCCGGAGCGGAGCTCTACCTGGAGCCCGGCGCGGCCCACTTCGGCGCCCTCCAGGTGATGGCCGAGGCGATGCGCTGGGCGGGCGCCGCGGACTGACCGGCGCTACGGCCGGACCAGAGTAGGCGGCTGACCACCCGTCAGCACCGCGAGCAGGTTGGCCACCGCCAGGTCGCCCATCGCCTGCCGGGTCTGCACGGTCGCGCTGCCCAGGTGCGGGGCCAGCACCGCGTTCGGCTGCGCCAGCAGCGCAGCCGGGACGGCCGGTTCCCGCTCGAAGTTGTCCACGGCGGCGGCCGCGAGGTGCCCGGAGGCGAGGGATTCGGCCAGATCCTGCTCGTTCACCACCCCGGCGACCACGCTCACCACCACCGCCCCGGCCGGGAGCCGGGCCAGCCGCTCCCGGTCCACCAGGTGCCGGGTGGCGGCGCTGAGCGGGCAGGTCACCACCAGCACCTGCGAGCGGGCCAGCAGGTCGTCCAGCGGCAGCCACTCGGCCCCGGCCTCGTCCGCCGCCGGCAGCCGGTTCCGATTGTGGTAGGCCACCGGCATCTCGAAGCCGACCGCCCGCCGGGCCACCGCCCGGCCGATCCGGCCCATTCCGAGGATGCCCAGCTGAGCACCGGTCAGCTCCATGCCGAGCAGGAAGGTCGGCGCCCAGGCCCACGGCTCACCGGAGCGGAGCAGCCGCTCGCCCTCCCCCAGCCGGCGGGTGGCGGCGAGCAGCAGCGCCCAGGTGAAGTCGGCGGTGGCGGCGGTCAGCACCCCCGGGGTGTTGCTGACCAGCACGCCCCGGGCGGCGCAGGCGGCGTGGTCGATGTTGTGGGTGCCGACCGCGTGGTTGGCCACGATCCGCAGCCCGGGCCCGGCCGCCGCCAGGAACTCGGCGTCCACCACGTCGTCCAGCGTGGTGATCACCCCGGCCTTGCCGCGCACCGCCGCGAGCAGCTCGGCCCGCGCCATCGGCCGCTCCTCGTCGTGCGAGGTCACCTCGACGTACGGGGCCAGCCGTTCCACCACACCGGGCGCCAGCCGCCGCGTCACCAGTACCGAATCCATCCCCCGACCCTAGTCGGGCCGGCCGCCGGACGGGGCGTCAGCCCAGGTCGGGCGCCTCCCGCAGCTCCACCGCCGCCGGGGTGGCGTCGCCCAGCTCCAGCACCACCAGCTCGTTCGCGCCGACCCGGAGCAGCGGCTGCGGGCAGAACAGCGTGACCTGCGGGCCACGCCCGTCGTAGCTGCCGAGCAGGAAGCCGTTCACCCAGATCCGGCCGCGCCGCCCACCGGCCACCGCCAGGAAGGTGTCACCGGTCGCCTCCAGAGTGAACTCGCCCCGGCGCACCGGCCCTTCGGTCCCGAGGTCGAGCGGCGGCAGCTCCGCGCCGAGGTCGAGCACGGCCGTCCGGCAGCCGTGCAGGTACTGCCGCTCGTGCCGGACCCCGCCCCTGATGCCCTTCCGATCGCCGGTGCCGGGGCCGTAGTTGACCCGGCCGAGCGAGTCCACCAGCAGCTCCAGCGACACCCCGCCGGGGACGGTGAGCGCGTCACCGGCCACCCCCCGGGCCAGCTCGGCCACCCGCTTGCCGTCCACCGACAGCACCGCCCGGTCGTGCAGCCCCTCGACGGTCAGCGGCAGTTCCGGCCGGTCGGCCGGGACCCGGAACCGGTAGCTGACCACCCCGTGCTCGATCCCCAGCTCCTCGAAGGTGGGCGGCACCGGGTGCTCGGTCTCCGGCCCGAACGGGATCGGCGCCGATCCGGTCAACGGCACCGACCGGGCGGCCAGTACCGGCGGCAGCTGCGGCAGTGCGGGCGTCCGGTCGTCCAGGTAACGGGCCTGCTCGGGGTGCTCGGCGGCGAACTCGGCCAGCACCGCCCGGAACAGCTCGTACTTCTCGGTCACCGCGCCGCGCTCGTCCAGCGGGGCGTCGTAGTCGTAGGAGGTGGTCACCGGCTGGTACGGGGACTCCTCCCAGTCCGTCGAGTTGAACGGCGGGTCGGCGTGGTTGGCGCCCGCGCCGGTGCCGAAGTTGCTGCCGCCGTGCGCCATGTAGAGGTTGACCGAGCCGCCGGCCGCCAGCATCCGGCGCAGCGTGTCGGCGGCGTCGGCCGCGTCCCGGGCGTGGTGCGGCTTGCCCCAGTGGTCGAACCAGCCGTTCCAGTACTCCATGCAGAACGGCGCGTCCTCCGGCCGGTGGCGGCGCAGCGTCTCGAACGCGGCCTCCGGCTCGGAGCCGAAGTTCACCGTGGCCAGCACCCCGGGCAGGGTGCCGCCGGTGAGCATGTGGTCCTCCGGACCGTCCGAGGTGAACAGCGGGACCTCCACCCCGCGCCGGAGCAGCCCGTCCGCCAGGTGCCGCAGGTACGCCCGGTCGCTGCCGTAGGAGCCGTACTCGTTCTCCACCTGGACCATCAGCACGTTGCCGCCCCGGGTGGTCTGACGCTCCACCACCGAGGGCAGCAGCCGGTCGAAGAACGCGTCCACGGCGGCCAGGTACTCCGGGTCCGAGGTCCGGGCCCGGCGGCCCACCCGCGCGGTCAGCCAGCCGGGCAGCCCGCCGTTGTCCCACTCGGCGCAGATGTACGGGCCGGGGCGGACGATCGCCCACAGGCCCTGCCGGGCGGCCTCGTCCAGGAACGCGGGCAGTTCCGCCAGCCGCCGGAAGTCACCGGGGCGGGGTTCGTGCAGGTTCCACGGGACGTACGTCTCGACGGTGTTCAGTCCCATCGCCCGCAGCGCGGCCAGCCGGGCGGGCCACTGCTCGGGGCGGGTGCGGAAGTAGTGCACGGCACCGGACAGGATGCGCAGGGGGCCGCCGTCGAGCCGGAAACCGCTGGAGTCGTAGGTGAGCATGGCCCCAGCCTGCGGCAATCGGCAGGTCAGGGCCATGGACAAAGCCCCGGCGGGTGTTGGATTGTCGGTCCGGAGGAGGTACGTCGTGGAGCGCTGGTGGCACTACCTGACGCCTGGTCCGGCCCAGCTGGCCACCGGGCTGGCCTGCCTCGGGGTCGGGATGCAGCGCGGTCGGCTGCCCACCGTCGGACCGCGCACCCTGGACCACTGGGTCGCCGTGGTGGTGATCACCGGACGCGGCTGGTTCACCGGGTCGGGCGGCGTGCGGCAGCCGGTGACCGCCCCCGCCGTGCTCTGGCTGCGCCCCGGGGAGCCGCACCACTACGCACCGGACCAGGGCGGCTGGGCGGAGTCCTTCGTCGACTTCACCGGCCCGGGCACGGCGGGCTACGCCGAGCTCGGCCTGCTGCCCGCCGTGGACGTGACCCCGCTCACCACCGCCGACCCGGCCGAGCGGGTGGTGGCCCGGATCGCCGGCGCCTGCCGCCGGGGCGGCCCGCTGGTGGACCTGGAGTCCTCGGCCGGGGTGCACGAGCTGCTGGTCGAGCTGCGCCGCCACCGGGCCGACCTCGACCTGGCGGGCGAGCCGGTGCTCGAAGTGCTCCGCCGGGACGCCTGCCTGCCGCTCTCGGTGGCCCAGCACGCCCGCCGGGCCGGGCTGACGGTGGCGGAACTGCGCCGTGCCGTCCGCTCGGTGGGGGCGGTCGGCCCCAAGGAGTACCTGCTGACCGTCCGGCTGAACGAGGCCAAGACCCTGCTGGCGGCCAGCGAGCTCCCGGTCGCCGCGGTGGCCCGCCGGGTCGGCTACCAGGACCCGGCCTACTTCACCCGGATCTTCACCCGCCGGGTCGGCCTCGCCCCGTCCGCCTTCCGCACCCAGCAGTACCGGGGCGACGGCCGCCTCCGCGCGGTGCCCCACGACGAACTGGCCGAGGAACTCACCGGCCTCTACGGCCCCGAACGGGCCTCCGACGAGGCCCACCGCGCCAGCGGGTAACCTCGTTCACCGTGGACCCCAAGACCCGAATGCGAATCGTGAGCGGCGCACTGGCGCTGCTGCTGGCCGTCGTGATCATCAGCGCCCTGACGCACCGCTGAGCGCCGCTGCCCTTCTGGCAGATGCTCCAGCATCTACGGTCAGGGGCTCGGGGCTCTGCTGACGTGCGGCTCCGCCGCGTGGGCGCCGCCGACTTTTAGGCAGGTGCTTCGGAAGAGTCAGGGGCTCGGGGAACTGCGACGCCGACCTCGGAAAAGGTCACGCGTGCGTAGGCGGTCAGGCACTTTCGCAGTGACCCGCACGCCAGATCTCCTCGCAGTTCCCCGAGCCCCTGGGTAGTAGACCGCTGAGCACCTGCCTACAGCGCAGCCCCGAGCCCCTGGACCGTAGACCCCGAGCGCCTGCCAAAAGCGCAGCTCCGAGCCCCTGGACCGTAGATGCCCGGGCAGGATGCCTAGAGCTGCTCGACGACGTAGTCGATGCAGGCCGTGAGGGCCTCGACGTCGGACGGGTCGATGGCCGGGAACATCGCGACCCGGAGCTGGTTGCGGCCGAGCTTGCGGTAGGGCTCGGTGTCCACGATGCCGTTGGCGCGCAGCGCCTTGGCGATCTCCGCGGCGTCGATCGAGTCGTCGAAGTCGATCGTGCCGACGACCTGCGAGCGCTCCTCGGCCCTGGCCACGAACGGGCGGGCGTAGGAGGACTTCTCGGCCCAGCCGTACAGCCGCGCCGAGGAGTCGGCGGTCCGCGCCACGGCCCAGTCCAGGCCGCCCTGGCCGTTCAGCCACTCCAGCTGCTCGGCGAGCAGGAAGAGGGTGGAGATCGCCGGGGTGTTGTAGGTCTGGTCCTTCGAGGAGTTGTCGATCGCGGTCGGCAGGTCGAAGAACGGCGGGATGTACCGGCCCGACGCGGCGATCTCGGCGGCACGCTCCAGCGCGGCGGGCGAGAAGGTCGCGAGCCAGAGGCCACCCTCGGAGGCGAAGGACTTCTGCGGCGCGAAGTAGTAGACGTCGGTCTCGGTGATGTCGACCGGCAGGCCGCCGGCGCCCGAGGTGGCGTCGACCAGCACCAGCGAGCCCGCGTCGCCGCCCGCCGGACGGCGGATCGGCATCGCGACACCGGTGGAGGTCTCGTTGTGGGTGAGGGCGTAGACGTCCACGCCGGCCTCGGCGACCGGGAGCGGGTGGGTGCCCGGCTCCGACTTGATCACCGAGGGCTCGCCCAGCCACGGCGCGGCCTTGACCGAGGACGCGAACTTGGAGGAGAACTCACCGAAGTTGAGGTGCTGGGACTTCTCGCGCACCAGCCCGAAGGCCGCGATGTCCCAGAACGCGGTGGAGCCACCGTTGCCGAGCACCACCTGGTAGCCCTCGGGCAGCGAGAACAGGTCGGCGACGCCCTCACGGACGCGCTTCACCACGTTCTTGACCGGGGCCTGCCGGTGCGAGGTGCCCAGCAGTGAGGTGCCGGTGGCGGCGAGGGCACTCAGTGCCTCGGGGCGCACCTTGGACGGACCGCAGCCGAAACGGCCGTCTGCGGGCTTGATGTCAGCGGGGATCTGGATCTTAGCCACGGCGGCAGCCTACTGCCCGGGATTGTGAACTCGGAACGGCCGTCCGCCCGCTGAGATGTGATCTTGCCCGCTCGGCGCAGGTGTGCAGCGGGTCCGGGACGGCCGCCCCGGACCCGCTCGAAAGGGTGACGCGGCGTCAGCGCGCGATGGACTCGTAACCGTCGATGTCCTGCGGCCCGCGCGCGGCCGGGCCGATGTAGCGGGCGGCCGGGCGGACCAGCCGGCCGGTGCGCTTCTGCTCCAGGATGTGGGCCGACCAGCCGGCCGTCCGGGCGCAGGTGAACATCGAGGTGAACATGTGCGCCGGGACCTCGGCGAAGTCCAGCATGATGGCCGCCCAGAACTCCACGTTGGTGGCCAGCACGCGGTCGGGGCGGCGGTTGTGCAGCTCCTCCAGCGCGGCCTTCTCCAGCGCCTCGGCGATCTCGAAGCGCGGGGCGCCGAGCTCCTTGGCGGTGCGGCGCAGCACGCGGGCGCGCGGGTCCTCGGCGCGGTAGACCCGGTGGCCGAAGCCCATCAGCCGCTCGCCGTTGTCGAGGGCCTTGCGGACGTACGCGGCGGCGTCGCCGGTCCGCTCGATCTCCTCGATCATGCCGAGCACCCGGGACGGGGCGCCGCCGTGCAGCGGGCCGGACATCGCGCCGACCGCGCCGGAGAGCGCGGCGGCCACGTCGGCACCGGTGGAGGCGATCACCCGGGCGGTGAAGGTGGAGGCGTTCATGCCGTGCTCGGCGGCCGAGGTCCAGTACGCGTCGATCGCCTTGACGTGCTTCGGGTCCGGCTCGCCGCGCCAGCGGATCATGAACCGCTCGACCACGGTCTCGGCCTTGTCGATCTCGCTCTGCGGGACCATCGGGCGGCCCTGGCCACGGGCCGACTGCGCCACGTAGGAGAGCGCCATCACGGCCGCCCTGGCCAGGTTGTCCCGGGCCTCCTCGGCGGAGATGTCGAGCAGCGGCTTGAGGCCCCAGACCGGGGCCAGCATGGCGAGCGCGGACTGCACGTCGACCCGGATGTCACCGGAGTGCACCGGGATCGGGAACGGCTCGGCGGCGGGCAGGCCCGGGTTGAACTTGCCGTCCACCAGCAGGCCCCAGACGTGCCCGAACGAGACGTGCCCGACCAGGTCGTCGATGTCCACGCCGCGGTAGCGGAGCGCGCCGCCTTCCCGGTCGGGTTCGGCGATCTCGCTCTCGAACGCGACGACTCCCTCGAGTCCGGGTACGAAGTCGGACATGACGGCTCCTTCAGTGATCCGATCCGGCGGGCCGCCGTTGGTGGGGCGGGCGACGCCGGTGACCGATGGTGTGTTGGCACTCGGTGTCAGCCTGACAGGCACGGAGTGCATTGCGCCAGACACCACTACGGTGATGTTTCCCGAAAGACCGCCCCGGCCCGGACAGTCACAGGTCCGGCGACAGTGGCGGACCGTGGCGGGACGTACCGGACGAACCCGGGCAATCCCCTGCGTGGCGAGGTGTGGAGCGGTGGCGAGACACCTTATCTCCCACCCGGGTTTGCCTGGACGTAGCGGTATCCGACGCTTGTCGTACGGGATGATGTTGCCGTGCCTACCGCGGATCGTCACCCGACCCCTCCGGCCACGCCCACCGAGGCCCGGCCCAGCCCGGACCCGAGCGTGATGCGCAAGCATTACCAGCACGAGGGCCTGACCGAGAAGCAGCTCACGGCCGAGCCGGTCGCCCAGTTCACCGAGTGGTTCCACCAGGCGGTGGAGGCCGGGGTGACCGAGGCCAACGCGATGGTGCTGAGCACCGCCGACGCGCAGGGCCGGCCGAGTTCGCGGACGGTGCTGCTGAAGGGCTACGACCGGCGCGGCTTCGTGTTCTTCACCAACTACGGCTCCCGCAAGGGCGGCGAACTGGCCGTCAATCCCTGGGCCTCGCTGCTCTTCCCGTGGATCTCGCTCTCCCGCCAGGTGGTGGTCACCGGCCGGGTCGAGAAGGTCGGCCGGGACGAGACCGCCGCCTACTTCCGGACCCGCCCGCACGGCTCCCAGCTGGGCGCCTGGGCCAGCGAGCAGTCCAGCCCGGTGAGCCGCCGGGAGGTGCTGGAGCAGCGGTACGCGGAGCTGGAGCGGCGCTACCCGGAGGGCGAGGGCGTGCCGGTGCCGCCGTTCTGGGGCGGCTACCGGGTGGTGCCGGAGACCGTGGAGTTCTGGCAGGGCCGGGAGAACCGGCTGCACGACCGGCTGCGCTACCTGGCCGAGGACGGCGGCTGGCGGGTCGAGCGGCTCTGCCCGTAGCCGGGCGTGTGCGGCCACGCGGGCGCGCGCGACTGACCCTACGTCAATCGCAGTAGTGACCCCTCGCACGAACTGATGGATTTATGGCCATTTGGCGGGCGGTACGTAGGCGCGTCCGGGACACTCGGCGGTAGTCGGGCGGGCCCGGAGCCGGAGCAAGCGACTCTGGGTTACCCCGTTTCCCCGCGCTTCAACCGCAGAAACGAGACTGCAATGGTCACCGCACTCGCCACCCGGCCTGCTGACCGCGACTCCGTCGAGCAGCCCGCCCCTCGGGCCTCGCTCGCCGCCCTCGCCGCTCTGGGCACCGACCACCTCACCGCCGAGCTGCACCGGGCGCTGCCCGGCCAGGAGAGCGGCCAGGTCGCCGTGGCGGCCTTCAACTCCTCCATCTGACGGTCGCCGCACAGCCGACGCCTCGTCATGTCCCGTCCCCCCGCGCCGTTCTCGCAGTTCGTCCTCAAGGTGCACAGCCGCTGTGACCTTTCCTGTGATCACTGCTACGTGTACGAGCACGCCGACACCAGTTGGCGTGGCAAGCCGCGCACCGTCTCGGAGCGCGTGCTCGCGGCGACCGCCGACCGCATCGCGGAGCATGCCCTGGCCCACCGGCTGACGGCCGTCCACGTGGTGCTGCACGGCGGGGAGCCGCTGCTCGCGGGCCCCGTCGTGCTGCGCCGGGCCGCCGAGCTGCTGCGCGCCGCCCTCCCTCCGGGCTGCGCGCTCGACCTGCGCATCCACACCAACGGCGTCCAGCTGTCCGAGCGGTTCCTCGACCTGTTCGCCGAGCTGGACGTCAAGGTCGGCATCTCGCTGGACGGTGACCGGGCCGCCAACGACCGGCACCGCAGGTACGCCGACGGACGCAGCAGCCACGCCAAGGTGCTGGCCGCCGTCGAGCTGCTCCGCCGTCCGGCCTACCGCCACCTGTACGCCGGCCTGCTGTGCACCATCGACGTCGAGAACGACCCGGTCGCCGTCTACGACGCGCTGGTCGCGCTCGCCCCGCCCCGGATCGACTTCCTGCTCCCCCACGCGACCTGGGACGATCCGCCGAAACGTCCCGCCGGTGCGGGGCCCGCGCCGTACGCCGACTGGCTGCTGACGATCCACCGGCGCTGGACGGCGCAGGGCCGCCCGGTGCCGGTCCGGATCTTCGACTCGGTGCACCGCACCCTGCGCGGCCGCTCCAGCCTGACCGAGTCGCTCGGCCTGGACCCGGCCGACCTGGTGGTGATCGAGACCGACGGCACCCTGGAGCAGGCGGACAGCCTCAAGACGGCGTACGACGGCGCACCCGAGACCGGCTTCGACGTCTTCGCGCACACCCTGGACCAGGTGGCCGGGCACCCGGGCATGATGGAACGTCAGTCCGGGCTGGCCGGGCTGAGCGCGGACTGCCGGTCCTGCCCGGTGGTCCGCTCCTGCGGCGGCGGTCTGTACGCGCACCGGTACCGGAGCGGCCGCGGCTTCGACAACCCCTCCGTCTTCTGCGGGGATCTGATGAAACTGATCACCACCGTCCGGGACCGGGTCGCCCCGGTCAGCACCGTCCCGGCCCAGCCGGGCCCGGCCGAAGGCGCGCTCAGCGAGGCCCAGTTGGCCGAGCTGGCCGCCGGGCACGGCAGCGCCGGCACCGTCCTGGCCCTGGCCACCGCCCAGCTCGGGCTGACCAGACGGCTGCTGGCCGCCCTCTCGGCCGGCGCCCCGGAGCCCTGGTCGCTGCTGACCGAGCTGGACGGCACCGCGCCGGACGCGCTGGACGCCACCCTCGGCCACCCGTACGTCCGGGCCTGGGCGGTGCGCTGCCTGGACCGTGATCCCGGGGCCGACCTCGGCGGCTTCGCCGAGCTGGCCGCCGCCGCCGCGCTCCGGGCCGGCCGCGAGTTCGAGCTGCCGGTCCCGGTCCGGAGCGGCGCGGTGCACCTGCCGACGCTGGGCCGGGTCGAGGTCGGCGGAGCGGGCGAGGCGGTGCTGCGCGGTGGCAAGGACGGCTTCACCGTCCGGGACGTCGAGGTGGGCTGGGACGACCCGGACGGCGGCCCCTGGCAGCCCGTCCGCCGGGTCGCGCTGCCCGGCGGCTGGACGCTCGCCCTGGAGGACACCGACCCGCAGCGGGACAGCCACCAGTGGCCGGTCACCGACCGGCTGACCGAGGACGAGCTGCTCGCCTGGACGGGCGGCCTGCGGGAGGCCTGGGAGCTGCTCGGCCGCGACCTGCCCGAGCACGCGGCCGGCCTGCGGGCCGGGCTCGGCACCCTGACCCCGCTCCGTCCCGGCCCCGCCGGACGGGACGTCAGCGCGGCGGCCCGGCAGGCGTTCGGCGCGGTCGGCATCGCCCGGCCCGGCACCGCACCGATCCTGGCGCTGCTGCTCGCGCACGAGTTCAACCACGTCAAGCTCGGCGCCGTGCTGGACTTCCACGACCTCCACGACCCGGCGGACGACCGCCTCTTCCACGCCCCCTGGCGCCCCGACCCCCGCCCGCTGGAGGGCCTGCTCCAGGGCACCTACGCCCACCTCGCGGTCACCGAGTTCTGGGCCACCCGGGTCCGCGCCTACGCCGGTCTCGACAGCCCCGCCGCCGCCCACGCCCACACCCAGCACACCACCTGGCACGCCCACACCACCACCGCCGTCGAAACCCTCCTCTCCTCCGGTTCCCTCACCCCCGTGGGCACCCGCTTCGTACAGGGCATGCAGTCGAGCACGGCACTCCGCCAGACACCCCCCAGCGGCCCGGGTCCCCGCTCAGCCGCCTACGGCGCCAGGGGCTCGGGGAACTGCTCAGCCGCCTACGGCGCCAGGGGCTCGGGGAACTGCGACGCCGACCTCGAACAAGGTGATCGTCGCGTAGATGGGCAGGCACTTTCGCAGTGACCCGCACGCCAGATCTCCTCGCAGTTCCCCGAGCCCCTGACCGTAGATGCTCGGGCGCCTGCCTAGAGCGCAGCCCCGTAGCCCCTGGGTAGTGCAACTGAGCGCCCTGCCATAGGCACAGCCCCCGATCCCCCCGGACCGCGCCACAAGGAGACAGCGTCAGATGATCGGCATCGACGAACTGGAGCACGACCTGCGGTCCCTCGGCATCCAGCCGGGCGAGACCCTGCTGGTGCAGTCCTCGCTCCGTGCCGTCGGCCCGATCGACGGCGGCCCGGCCACCCTGCTGGCGGCGCTGCGCCGCGTCCTCGGCGAGCGGGGCACGGTGCTGGCCTACACCGCGACTCCCGAGAACTCGAACACCTCCCGCCTCTCCCTCGCCCCCACCGACGGGATGACGGAGCAACAGAAGCAGGCGTACTGGGATTCGCGCCCCCCCTTCGACCCTGACACCACCCCGACCTCGCGCATTCTCGGCCACTTCTCCGAGGTGCTCCGGCAGACCCCGGGGGCCCGCCGCAGCCACCACCCGCAGACCTCGTTCGCCGCGATCGGCCACCGCGCCGCCGAACTGACGGACGATCACCCGCTCGACTCCCACCTCGGCGAGGACTCGCCGGTCGGCCGGCTGTACGCCGCGCGGGCCCGGGCGCTGCTGATCGGGGTACCGGTCTGGTGCTGCACCGCGCTGCACCTGGCCGAGTACCGGCAGCCCGATCCGCCGATCCAGACCTACAGCTGCGTGCTGCCGAGCGGTGTCTGGCAGTCGTTCGACGCCGTGCACCTGCGGGACGAACACTTCGAACCGATGACCGGCGTGCTCGGCGAGATGGCCAGTCTGCGCCGGGGGCGGCTCGGTGCGGCGGACTGCTTCGTGATGGACATCGCGGACGGGGTGGACGTGGCCGACAAGTTCCTCCGGGACAACGCCCTATTCCATTCGCGAACCTGACCTTCCTACACTGAAGGCCCTCTGTGAGGGAACGACGCGGTTGGGAACTGTGGACACCCCGGCTACGTCTGAGACGGTGCACCACCAACACACCGGATGGTCTCGGGGGAGGCGCGTGTGTACGGCGACGACGACCCTGGCGGGTGGGACGAGAACGCGGAGCGTCCGTACTTCTTTCTCAGCTACGCGCACGTCCCCAGGTCCCGCACCGGCGGGGCCGGTGATCCCAACCAGTGGGTGAACCGCCTCTTCAACGACCTCTGCGACGAAGTGCTGCACCTGACCGACCTGCGCGGCGGAGCGCCGGTCGGTTTCATGGACCAGTCCATGCACCAGGGTCAGTTGTGGGCCGAGCGGCTCTCCCAGGAGCTGGCCAGCTGCCGGGTGTTCGTACCGCTCTACTCGCCGCGCTACTTCACCAGCGTGGCCTGCGGCCAGGAGTGGCACTCCTTCGTCCAGCGGCCGGTCTTCCCGGAGCGGCAGAGCACCGAGCGGCCGACCGGCATCGTGCCGGTGCTGTGGATCCCGATGAGCGACCACCAGCTGCCCGAGGTGGCCCGGCAACTCCAGTTCAACCACCGGGGGTTCGGCCCCGACTACGAGGCCGAGGGACTGTACGCGCTGATGCGGCTCGGCTACTTCCGCCGAGCCTACGAGCTGGCCGTGCACCGGCTGGCCGAGCGGATCGTGGACGTGGCGGCCAGCACCGTGATCCCACCCGGCCGGCCGCTGGACTTCCAGGCCCAGCCGAGCGCCTTCCCGACCCCGCGCACCCGGCAGTTACGGATCTCGGTGCTCTCCTACCCGCAGGCCGAGGTGCCGGAGGGCCGGAACCCGGACTACTACGGGCCGCAGCCGACCGACTGGCGCCCGTACCAACCCGCCTCCTCCCGGCCACTCGCCGACCACGCGGCCAGGGTGGCCCGGCAGTTGGGCTTCGAGCCGAGCGTGCACGCGTACGAGGACGAGGCGGAGGCGATCCTCGCCGAGGGCCCGCCGACCGCGCCCGGGCTGCTGCTGCTGGACCGCTGGGCGCTGCGGGACGAGACCCGGCGGGCGGCGGTGGTGGACTTCGACCGCCGCAACCCGTCCTGGGTGAGCGTGCTGGAGCCGTGGAACAGCACCGATCCGGACTGCGTCGCCGACGGCGAGGCGCTCACCGAGCTGAGCGCCCGTACCCTGCGCTCCCAGCACCGCGACAGTCGGCCGAGCTTCCACGGCAGCCCGGCCGAGCTGGGCTCGCTGGAGGAGTTCGAGGCGGCGCTGCCGCGCGCGGTGATGCGGGCCAAGTACGCCTTCGAGGAGAGTTCGAGGCCACCGAGCGGTCAGGGCAACCAGCCCGACGGGACCGGCGGTCCGGGCAGTGCCAGGCCGAGCCTGCGCCGGGCCTTCGAGAGTCCGTCGAGCGCCAGGGAGGAGCCGCCACCACGACGGCCCTGGAGTCGGGACGACCGGGACAGCGACCAGTCGCGCTATCACGAGGAGGACGATTCTCCCCCGGGGATCGCCTTCGGGGGAGGAGAGTTATGACCGACAAGCCGACCAGGAAGCTCCGGATGGCCGATCCGGTGGAGGACACCGAGCCGCAGGCCAGCGAGGACCGCCAGGGCCGGGTGGTGACCTTCTACTCCTACAAGGGCGGCACCGGCCGCACCATGGCGCTGGCCAACACCGCCTGGATCCTGGCCGCCAACGGCTTCCGGGTGCTCACCGTGGACTGGGACCTGGAGGCGCCGGGCCTGGCCAAGTTCTTCCGGCCGTTCCTCGACCAGGGCGCCCTCGCGGGCACCACCGGGATGATGGACCTGATCACCGACTACCGGGAGGAGGCGCTCCGCGAGGTCGAGCACCCGCCGGGCTGGCACCAGGACTTCGCCCGGGTGCACCCGCACGCGCTGTCGCTCTCCTGGCCCGGCTTCCCACCCGGTGGCAGCCTGGACTTCCTCTCGGCCGGTCAGCTCAACCGGGACTACTCCGAGGTGGTCGGCCGCCTCGACTGGGACCTGTTCTACGACCGCTTCGACGGCGGGCAGTTCTTCGACGCCCTCAAGCGGGACATGAGCCGCCGCTACGACTACATCCTGATCGACAGCCGGACGGGCCTGTCCGACATCGCCGAGATCTGCACCGTGCAGATGCCGGACGACCTGGTGGTCTGCTTCACCCTGAGCGACCAGAGCATCGAGGGCGCCTCGAAGATCGCCCAGCACATCAACGACCGGTACCGGGAACGGGCGATCCGCATCCTGCCGGTGCCGATGCGGATCGACGAGGGCGAGAAGGAGAAGGCGGACGCCGGCCGGGCGCTGGCCCGGCTGCGGTTCTCCGGGCTGCCCGAGGGCCTGGTCGAGGAGGAACTCGCCCACTACTGGGGCTCGGTGGAGATCCCGTACCGGCCGTTCTACGCCTACGAGGAGATCCTCGCCACCTTCGGCGACCAGACCGGCACCCCGACCTCGATGCTGGCCGCCTGCGAGCGGCTCACCTCGGTGCTGACCAAGGGCCGGGTCACCGCGCTGCCGCCGCTCGACGAGGACGTCCGGCTGCACTGGGTGGAGGCGTACACCCGGCGGCGGCCGACCGTGCCCGCCGACCTCTACCTCTCCTTCGTGCCCGAGGACCGGATCTGGGCGGACTGGATCGCCGCCGTGCTGGAGAGCGCCGGCTTCCGGGTGGTGCCCCGGGACATCGGCGCCGGAGCGGACACCCGGCAGGAGACCGAGCGCGGCATCGACGCCGCCAACCGGACGGTCGCGGTGCTCTCCGCCGCATACCTGAGGGCCCCTCAGGCCCGGGCGCTGTGGGACTCGATGGGCGGTTTCGACCCGTCGGGCAGCCGTCGCCAGATCGTCCCGGTCCGGGTCAGCGACGTCCGGCTGAACGCGCCGTTCGTCAGCCGCAACCCGGTCGACCTGGTCGGCCGGGACGAGAGCCAGGCCGCCGCCATCCTGCTCCGCGCGCTCGGCCGGGCGGACGCCGACATCGACGCCGAGGTGCAGATCCCGCGGTTCCCCGGCACCCGGCCCTCGTACTGGTCGGTGCCGCAGCGCAACCCGTCCTTCACCGGCCGGGCCAAGGTGCTGGAGGAGCTGCGCGAGCAGCTGGTCGGCGGCCCGATGGTGGTGCTGCCGACCCCGCAGACGCTCTACGGGCTCGGCGGTGTCGGCAAGTCGCAGCTGGCGCTGGAGTACGCGCACCGCTACATGTCGCACTACGACCTGGTCTGGTGGATCGACGCCGAGCAGACCGACCTGATCCCCACCGCGCTGTCCGACCTGGCCGGCCGGCTCGGGCTGCGGGTCGGCGACAGCGTCAACGAGGCCGCCGAGGCGGCCCGGGAGGCGCTCCGCCGGGGCAACCCGACCTCGCGCTGGCTGCTGATCTTCGACAACGCCGACGAGCCCAGCGAGATCCGCCGGTTCTTCCCCGGCGGCTCCGGGCACATCCTGGTCACCTCGCGGAACCAGGCGTGGTCCGGCCAGGCCGGGGTGCTCGGGGTGGACGTCTTCACCCGTGGCGAGAGCGTGGAGCACCTGACCCGGCGCACCCGGGGCCTGTCCCGGGCCGACGCCGACCGGGTGGCCGAGGCGGTCGGCGACCTGCCGCTGGCGGTCGAGGTGGCGGCCGCCTGGCTGGACACCACCCGCACCCCCGTCGACACCTACGTCCGCCAGCTCCAGCAGGAGGCCACCCGGGCCCTCGCGGTCGGCCGCCCGGCCGACTACCCGACCCCGGTCGGCGCCACCTGGAACGTCTCGATCGCCCGGCTGCGCGAGCAGTCCCCGGCCGCCGTGCGACTGTTGCAGCTCTGCGCGTTCTTCGCGCCGGAGCCGATCTCGATGGACCTGTTCTACAGCGACCAGATGATCAAGTCGCTGGTGAAGTACGACGAGGACCTCAGCGACGTCTTCATGCTGGGCAAGGTGATCCAGGCGGTCGGCCGGTACGCGCTGGCCAAGGTGGACGCGGGCAGCAACAGCTTCCAGGTGCACCGGCTGGTGCAGGCCGTGGTCCGGTCCGAGATGGACGACAGCGCCCGCGAGGCCGCGATGCACGAGGTGCACCGCATCCTGGTCGGTGCCAGGCCGGCCCTCGGCGACACCGACAACCCGGCCAACTGGCCGAGGTTCGAGAAGATCTGGCCGCACCTGGCTCCCTCCCGCGCGCAGGACTGCGACGAGCGGGAGACCCGCGAGCTGCTGATCGACCGGGTCCGCTACCTGTGGAAGCGCACCGACCTGGACAAGGCCCGCACCCTGGCCGAGCAGCTCGACGCCACCTGGACCAGCCGGCTCGGCGGCGAGCAGGACGAGGTGGAGGCCCGGCACCTACGGCGCCAGGTGCTCAGCCTCAACTTCCAACTGGCCAACGTGGTCCGCTCCCAGGGCAACTTCGCGGACGCGCGCTCGCTCGACGAGCGCACCCTGGCCGGGCAGAAGACCCTGCTCGGCGAGCACAACCCGTACACCCTGATGACCGCCGGATCGCTCGGCGCCGACCTGCGCGCGCTCGGCCGGTTCCAGGAGGCGCTGGACCTCGACCTGGAGACCTACGGCCAGTTCCGCGAGCTGTTCGGCGAGGAGAACGCCCGCACCCTGTCGATCGCCAACAACCTGGCCATCGACTACCGGCTGGTCGGCGACAGCGAGGCGGCCCGCGACCTGGACCAGGACACCTACGACCGACGGGCCGCGGTGCTCGGCCCGCGGCACCCGTACACCCTGTCCAGCAAGTCCAACCTGGCCCGCGACCTGCGCGAGATCGGCGACTACAAGGGGTCGATCGAGCTGCTCAGGGAGGTCACCGAGGAGCTCGCCGACGTGCTCCAGGCCGACCTGCCGGAGAACCTGCGCAACGCCAAGTCCCTTGCGGTGTCGCTCCGTCGGGACGGCCACCTGCGGGAGGCCAGGCAGCTCACCATGCAGACCTACGAGCGCTACCTGGACCGGTTCGGCGCGGAGGCGGCGGACACCCTGGCCTGCGCGCTCAACCTGGCCGCCGACCACAGTGCCTCCGGCGACAAGGAGGCCGCCCGGGACCTGGCCACCACCGTCTACGAGGGGCACCAGCGGCTGTTCGGCGACGAGCACCCGTTCACCCTGGCCTGCGAGAACAACCTCGGGATCTACCTGCGCGGCAGCGGGGACGTCGAGGCGGCGATCCGGCGCGGCACGCACACCGTCGGGACCCTCCGCTCGGTGCTCGGCCCCGACCACCCGTTCACCCTGAACGCGATGATCAACCTGGCCAACGCCTACGGCGACGGCGGACAGCGCGCCAAGGCCGAGGAGTTGGAGCGGGCTGCCTACGCCGGGCTGTGCAACCGGTACGGCCCCGCCCACCCGGACGCGATCGCCTGCGAGTCCAACCTCGCGGTCACCCTGCGCAAGTCCAACCCGGCCCAGGCCGCCGAACTCCGCGAGCACGCCCTGTCCGAGCTGCTCCGGCTGTTCGGCGAGGAGCACCCGAACACCGTCTCCACCCGGGGCTGGCGCCGGATCAACCGCGATCTGGAGCCGCAGCCGGTCTGATCCCGCTCCGCCGCCCGGTCGACACCCCTCGGGTGCCTACCGGGCGGCCAGCCAGCCCGCGTACGAGGGGCTGCGCCCGGCCGCCTCGACGTGCGCGGTGCGGGCGTAGCCGGTGACCTCGCCGGCGGTCCCGGCCGCCGCGGCGGCCGGGTGCCAGCCGAGCAGGTGCCGCCAGGTCAGCGGGGAGCCGGCCAGCGGGACGGTGACCAGCCCGGCGGTCGGCGGGAAGGTGGCCCGGCACAGCCCGACCGCCCGGCCGACCTGCACCAGGTGCACGCAGGAGGCGGTGTCGGTCTCGTACATCGACAGCGGGGTGAAGCCGGCCCGGCTGCAGGCCGCCGCGAAGCAGTCCGCGAAGCAGCCCTCCCCCGGCGCCAGGGTCCACTGCTCGGCCGCGAGTTGACGCAGGATCAGTTCCTGCTCGCCGGCCAGCGGGTGGTCGGCCGCCAGCATCACGAAGATCGGGTCGGTGCCGATCTCCCGCCAGGCCAGCTGTTCGTCGCCCTGCGGCCGACTCTCCCCGCAGACCCCGACCAGTGCGAAGTCCAGCCGCCCGGAGGCCACTTGGCCGACCAGCTGGCGGGTGGACCAGGAGGTGGCGGTGGTCACGGCGGCCCCGGGGTACTCGGCCATCAGCCGGTCCACCAGGGCACCGAGCAGCGGCCCGTGGGTGGCGCCGAGCCGGAACCGGGGCGGCCCGTCGAGTGCGTTGGCGAACCGGGCCGCCTCCTCCTGGAGCTCCCGGGCGGCGGGCAGCAGCACCCTGGCCCGGTCCAGCACCAGCTCGCCGAGCGGGGTCGGCTGCACGCCCTCCCGGCTGCGCTCGAACAGGTCCCCGCCCAACAACCGCTCGATCCGCTTGAGTTGGGTGCTCAGGGCAGGCTGGGCCAGGCCCAGCGAGACCGACGCCTTGGTCAGGCTGCCCGCCTCGGCGATCGCCCGGATGGTTCGCAGGTGGCGCAGCTCCAGCTCCATCCGACGAACGTACGGGCGACGGCTCGCCCGGACAAGGGAGCCGTCGCCCGGCAGCGCGACTGGCACCATCCGGCCACCCGGGGCCACCCGGCCACCGGGGTCAGGTGCTCAGGCCGGCCAGCGGGAACCGCTCCAGCACCGTGTAGCGGGACCCGCCGAGGCCCGTCTCACTGCGCATCAGGCAGAGTTCACCGGCCCGCCACTCGGCGCCCCGGAAGCCCTCCAGCGCCCCGGCCAGCCCCTGCAGGCCGCCCGCGGCGGTCCGCCGGTCGGCCCGGCGGCTGCCCCGCGCGGCGCCCGACCGGGCCAGGGTGAGATGCGGCTGGAAGCCGAGCCGGTCGCTCTCGACGCCCAGTTCGGTGACCCCGGCCCGGACCGTTTCGGCCAGTCGGCGGAGCGCCCGGACCTCCCCGTCCACCCCGGCCCAGAGCGCCCGGTCGCCGAAGCAGCCGCTGCCGGCCAGCCGCAGCCGGTGCGCACCGTGCTCCCCCGCCGACCGGGCCAGCAGCCCGGTCAGCGCGGGCAGCTCGGTCACCGGCAGCTCGCCCAGGAAGGCCAGCGTCAGGTGCCAGCCCGCCACCTCGGTCCAGCGCAGCCGTTCCGCGCCCGGCAGCTCGCGCAACGGGGCCACCGCGTCGGCCAGTTCCTGTACCGCGTCGACCGGCGGGTTCACCGCCACGAAGAGCCTCATGCCCCCATGATCGTCCACCGGGGCCGTCCGGGGGAACGATGTCGGTGCGGATCCGTACCGGTGGCCCGGCCGGTCCTGGCGACCAGGCTCCGGGACCGGACCGCCGGGCCGCCGTCAGCAGGCGGTGGCCAGCTCGCGGGTGCGGACCGGGCCGCGCGGCACGAAGGCCACCACCCGGGAGCCCCGGTGCAGGTCGACCCGCACCTTGAGGTCGGCCGCCCGGGCCAGCACCAGGCCGACCACCAGGGCGGCCAGCGCGGAGACCGCGCCGCAGGCCAGCAGGCCGAGCCGGGGCCCGTACACGTCGGTCACCCAGCCGACCACCGGGGCACCGATCGGCGTGCCGCCGGTGAAGACCAGCACCAGCAGTCCGCTCACCCGGCCGCGCATCTCCGGGTCGGTGGACAGCTGGATCATCGAGTTGACCGAGGTGTTGAAGGTCAGGCCGAAGACCCCGATCACGGTGAGCAGCAGGGCGAAGGACCAGTACCCGGGGGCGAAGGCGGCCAGCACCTCCAGCGCGCCGAACACCAGCGCGGCACCGACCAGCCGGCGCAGCCTGGGCACCCCGCGCCGGGCGGCGAGCAGCGCGCCGGCCAGCGAACCGACCGCCATCGCGGTGTTCAGCAGACCGTACTGCCCGGCACCCACGTGGAAGGTGTCGTAGGCGAAACCCGACAGCAGGGTCGGGAAGTTGAACCCGAAGGTGCCGATGAAGCCGGCCAGCACCATCGGCCAGAGCAGCTCCGGACGCTCCTTCACGTACCGGAGCCCTTCCCGGAGTTGACCGCCCTGGCGGGCCACCCGTTCGGTCGGGCGCAGCTCGCCGGTCCGCATCGCCAGCAGGCCGCCGATCACGGCGGCGAAGGAGACCGCGTTGACCGCGAAGGCCCAGCCGCTGCCGACCGCGGCGATCAGCAGACCGGCCACCGCCGGACCGATCAGCCGGGCGGTCTGGAAGTTGGCGGCGTTCAGGCTGACCGCGTTGGCCAGGTCCTTGGCGGGCACCATCTCGCTGACGAAGGCCTGCCGGGTGGGGTTGTCCACCACCGTGACCAGGCCGAGCAGCAGCGCGAAGACGTAGACGTACCCGGCGGTGACCGTCCCGGAGATGGTGAGCACCGCGAGGCCGACGGCCAGCAGGCCCATCGCGCCCTGGGTGGCGACCAGCAGCCGCCGCTTGGGCAGCCGGTCGGCGAGCACGCCGCCCCAGAGGCCGAGCAGCAGCATCGGGAGGAACTGCATCGCGGTGGTGATGCCGACCGCGAGCGGGCTGCCGGTCAGGCTGAGCACCAGCCAGTCCTGGGCGATCCGCTGCATCCAGGTGCCGGTGTTGGAGACCACCTGACCGGCGAAGTAGTAGCGGTAGTTGCGGATCCGCAGCGAGGAGAACATCCCGCCGGGCCGGGAGAAGCGGGCCCCCGTCGGGCCGTCCCCGCCCGGTGCCTGCCGGAGCGGGGTGGACGCGGCGGTCGGTGCCGCCGCGGTGCGTTCGTCGGGGTCGTCGTCGCCGCTGCCCGGCAGACCCACGGGGGTCGGCGCCAGGCTGTCGGCGGGGGCAGCGGTGGTGGCTGCCGATTCGGATGTGGAGTCGTCGGTGCGGATGGCGCTGGCGGCGGCCGGCGGTGTCACGGTGCTCTCCCCTCGAAGCGCGACCACGGCGGTGGCGGTGGTCGCACTGCTGGTTGATCGGTGGTGTGGTGCGGTGATGCGGTACTCCTTCTTCCGGTCCCGACGACGTCCTGGCGGTGGTCCAGAGGTGGTCCAGAGGTGGTCTAGAGGTGGGCCAACTTGTAGAGGACGGGTGCGGCCTCCTTGAGTACCGCCCACTCCTCCTCGGTCAGCCCCTGGGCCAGCTCGGCCAGCCAGGCGTTCCGCCGGCGGCGGCTCTCCGCGAGGATCGCCTCCGCCTGCTCGGTCGCACTGACCACCACCTGACGGCGGTCGTCCGGGTGCGGCTCGCGCCGCACCAGGCCCTTCTCCTCCAGCATCGCGATGATCCGGGTCATCGACGGCGGCTGGACGTGTTCCTTCCTGGCGAGCTCGCCAGGGGTGGCCTTGCCGCACCGGCCGAGGGTGCCGAGCACCCCGATCTCGGTGGGGCTCAACGACTCCTCGACCCGCTGGTGTCGCAGTCGGCGGGAAAGGCGCATGGCGGAGGAACGCAGCTGACTGACCGCTGCGAGGTCCTCCTCGGACATCTCGGGCATAGTCCTTAGCCTATCTCATTACTCTCGCTAATAAAAATTCATATCGGTCGGGTCGCAGGAAGACTGGACGTACCGTCAGGACTTCGTGCCCAGCTCTTGGCGTACTCGTGAAGAACCCACTCTGACCTGGGAGTTCACCAAATCCCCCAGGGTTGCCCAGCCTCCGGCCCGCCGATAGCCTCCAGATTGTCAGGAACACAGCACGCCGGCACAGTGCACCCCACCCCCGTCCAGGGAGTCTTCTTGGGTCACATCGACCACGCTGTCCACGGCTGGGTCACCCCGGCGATCTCGTACTTGGCCGCCTGCCTCGGGGCCCTGCTCGCCCTCCGCAGCACTCGGTGGGCCCTGCTCACCGAGGGCCGGACCAGGCGGAACTGGCTCACCTTCGCCTCGGTCTCGCTCGGCGTCGGCATCTGGAGCATGCACTTCATCGCGATGCTCGGCTTCGCGGTCCGCGGCGCCGAGATCCGCTACAACGTCCCGCTCACCGTGCTCAGCCTGCTGGTCGCCATCCTGGTGGTCGGCGCGGGCATCTTCACGGTCGGCTACAGCAGCCGCCCGGTCGGCTCGCTGCTGGCCGGCGGGATCGCCACCGGGCTCGGCGTCGCCGCGATGCACTACCTCGGGATGGCCGCGATGCGGGTCTCCGGCACCATCGCGTACGACACCGCCACGGTGGCGGCCTCGGTCGGCATCGCGGTCCTCGCGGCGACCGCCGCCCTCTGGGCCGCGCTGAACATCCAGGGCACCGCGGCCGTGCTGTCCGCCGCGCCGGTGATGGGGATCGCGGTCTGCGCGATGCACTACACCGGCATGGCCGCGATCAGCGTCCGGCTGTCGGAGGTCCGCACCACCCCGCCCGGGGTGATCGGCCTGCAGTTCGTCTTCCCGCTCGCCGTCGGTCTCGGCACCTACGTCTTCTCCAGCGCCCTCGCGTTCGCCGTCGCCCCGAGCAAGCAGAACGGGCCCTCCTCGGTCTTCCTCGGCCCGGCCGCGCCCCTCACCGTCCGGGCTCGGTAGCCCGGACGAGACGGGCCCCCGCCGCTGCCCGGCGGGGGCCCGTCCTGTGTCCGGCCCGGGTTCAGCCGCGCAGGTGGGCGGGGGTCTCGGGCGGGCAGCTCTTGTGCACGAACGCCCGGCGCAGCTGGTGGTAGCTCTCGCCGGGGTCGAGGAAGTTGTGCCGCATCCGGGCCAACTCCTCGGTCCGGTACGCCGCCAGCGGCTTGAGCGCCTCGTCGTCGGCGCGGCGCTGCTTCTTGGTCGTCAGCCTGGTGGTCAGCTCGCCCGATCCGGCCAGTAGTGCGGCCTGCTCCTGCACCCAGCCCCCGAACGCCGTCGAGTCGCCGTCGCCGATGCGGTCGACCAGGCCGAGGGCGAGTGCCTCCTTGGCGCCGACGGGCAGTGCGGCGTCGGTGAGGCGCCGTGCCTGGTCGGGGCCGACCCGGCGGGGCAGGGTGTAGGTCCAGTACTCGGAGCCGTACAACCCCATCAGCCGGTAGTGCGGGTTGAGCACGGCGGAGGCCCGGCACCACACCTCGTCGGCGGCCAGCGACAGCATCAGGCCGCCCGCCGCCGCGTTCCCCGCCAGCGCCGCCACCACGTACTTGTCGGTGCTGGTGAGAACCGCCTCGACCAGGTCGTCCATCGCGTTGATGTTCGCCCAGGACTCCGCCGCCGGATCGGCCGCCGCCTCGATCACGTTCAGGTGGATACCGTTGGAGAAGAAGTCCCGCGCCGCCCCCAGCACCAGCACCGACGTCGGCCGCGCCACCGCCTCCCGGTACGCCGCCGACAACCGCCGGCACTGACCCGTACTCATCGCCCCACCGGGGAACCCGAACTCCAGATACCCGACGCCCTGTTCCTCGCGGTAGCGGATCTCCGACCAGGTGTCCCGCCGCGCCGCCTCCGACGGCGTGACCGGCACCTCCGGTACGCCCGCCAGCACCAGCGCGGGGCCCAGCACCCGGGCGGCGGGCAGTTTGAAGGTGGGTGGCCCGCCGGCCTCCCGGCGCGGGCGCAGCTGCGGTATCCACACCGCGCCGTCGACGGTGGCCCGGCAGACCGCGCCGTCCCTGGTGGCGATCAAATCGCCGGGCCCGCCGCGCAGTTCGTCCTCCGCGCAACCGCCGTGCAGGAAGTACTCCCGGCCCAGCAGGGTGTCCAGCACCCCGGGCTGGCTGTCCGCCGCCCGCAGCTTGCGCAGCACCGTCGCGGTGTCGTCCACCAACCAGTCGATCCGCCGGAACTCCTGCGCGTGATACGGCCGGAGCTGCCCGGTGACGTCCCACCGGGAGTAGTCCAGCGGCTCGGGCCCGTACCAGCCGCCCGCGAACCGCTCGACCGCCAGCAGCACCGCCTCCACCGCCGCGTCCGCCACCTCGTTGCGGTACACCTCGCTCTTCCCGCCCGCCCGGACGGCGAACGGCACCGACGCCCAGACCGGCCCCGCATCCATCTCCGCCACCGCCTGAAGCACCGTCACACCCCACTCCCGCGCACCCTGGTGGATCGCCCAGTCCAACGACGACGGCCCCCGGTCCCCCTTCGGCCCCGGATGCACGATCAACACCCGATACCGCTGCCAGACATCCTCCGGCACCGCCCGGGTCAGCATCGGCGCCACGATCAGATCCGGCCGGAACCGGGCCACCCCGGCCCGCACCGCCTCGTCCCCCAACGCGAGTTCGACCCCCACCGTGTGACCACGCTCCCGCAACTCCACATGGACACGCTGGGTCAGGCTGTTGAAAGCACTGGCGATCAGCAGAATGCGCATTTGCCCTCCGACGGCAGGTCAGCAGTACCGCGAACTCCCCCGTTCACGCCCTGCTCAGCCCCTCCCCCGAGCTCCGGGCGAGCTCATCCAAACATGTTCATGCCCAGTCGAACCGCCACCCCGGGGACCTCTACAACACCCCTCCCAAACACCCGCCGGGAACGCACCGAGCCCTCCCAAGCAGTACTCGGGAGGGCTCGGTGGTGACGCTCGGATCAGCCGAGGCCGAGGGCCGGCATCAGGTAGTAGAAGGCGAAGACCGCGGCGACCGCGTAGAGCGCGACCGGGACGGTGCGGCCGCGGCCGGCCGCGAGGCGCAGCACGCAGAAGGCGATGAAGCCGAAGCCGATGCCGTTGGTGATGCTGTAGCTGAACGGCATCAGGACCATGGTGAGGAAGGCCGGGACGGCGATCGTGTAGTCGGACCAGTCGATGTCCCGGATCGAGTTGGCCAGGATCAGGAAGCCGACGGTGACCAGGGCCGGGGTGGCGGCCTGGGCCGGGACCATGGTGGCGAGCGGGGTGAGGAAGAGCGCGACCAGGAACAGCGCGCCGGTGACGATCGAGGCGAAGCCGGTCCGGGCTCCCTCGCCGACACCGGCGGTGGACTCGACGAAGCAGGTGTTGGCGGAGGAGGAGGTCGCGCCGCCCGCCGCGGTGGCGATGCCGTCCACCATCAGGATCTTGTTGATGCCGGGCAGGTCGCCCTTCTCGTCCAGCAGGTGCGCCTCGTCCGCGACGCCGAGGATGGTGCCCATCGCGTCGAAGAAGCAGGACATCAGCACGGTGAAGACGAACAGGCAGCCGGTCAGCAGGCCGACCTTGCCGAAGCCGCCGAACAGGCTGACCTGACCGACCAGGCCGAAGTCGGGGGCGGCCACCGGGTTGCCCGGCCACTCCGGCACGGTCAGGCCCCAGGAGGACGCCGGGATGCTGGCGGCCTGGTCGATCAGGACCGCGACGGCGGTCATGGTGGCGATGCTGATCAGGATCGCGCCGGGGACCTTACGGATCATCAGGACCAGGGTGAGCAGCAGGCCCAGGATGAAGATCAGCACCGGCCAGCCGTTCAGGTGGCCGTCCGAGCCGAGCTGGAGCGGGACGGTGGTGTGCGCGGCGTCCGGGATGCGGCTGACGAAGCCCGCGTCCACCAGGCCGACCAGGCAGATGAAGAGGCCGATGCCGATCGCGATGGCCTTCCGCAGGCCGAGCGGCACCGCGTTCATCACCCGCTCGCGCAGCCCGGTGGCCACCAGGATCATGATCGCGAAGCCGGCCAGCACCACCATGCCCATCGCGTCCGGCCAGGTCATCCGGGGGGCGAGCTGGAGCGCCACGATCGTGTTGACGCCGAGCCCGGCCGCCAGACCGATCGGCACGTTGCCGATCACGCCCATCAGCAGCGTGGTCAGACCCGCCGTCAGGGCGGTCGCGGTGACCAGCTGGGCGCTGCTCAGGTGGGTGCCGTTCATGTCGGCCGCGCTGGCCAGGATGATCGGGTTGAGCACCAGGATGTACGCCATGGTGAAGAAGGTGGCGACCCCGCCACGGACCTCACGGGCGAGCGTGGAGCCGCGCTCGGAGATCCGGAAGAACCGGTCCAGCGGGCTGGACGGCTGCGGGGCGGCCGGGGAGGGCTCGGGCGACGTTGCGGTCGGCTGGGCCAGCGGAGACATTCGCGTCCTCGTCAGGTGGGGGAGGTGAGGAGGGCGGAGACCCGAGCGTCACTGGCCGGGGCTACCGGGCGACGGCCGGGCAGTCGGGGGATCGCACCAGGGCCGTAGCGGATTCTCAGTATGAGTTCCTCGATCGTGCACGCGCCATCTTCGCGCGTAGAAAGAGCCCATTACGGTCAGAATCAATCACAGCTCGCTCCCACCACTACGGCCCCACCCAACCCGCCCCGTAGGCTGGGCCCCATGGCCAAGACCGCGCTGCGCCCCTCTCCCCCGCCGCTGGAAGCGAACGACGTTGCGATCGTCGGCGGCGGCACGGTGCTCTGGTTCGTCGGCTTCCTGGTGCTGATCCCGTTCAAGGGCAGCCTGGAGCAGCACGGGCACGGCAGCTGGCCGTGGATCTGCCTGACCGGGGCCGGTCTCGGCCTGATCGGCCTCTGGTACTGCCGGGCCCGCCGGGACGCGATCCGTCGCAGCAGGACGAGCCCGGTCGAGGGCGCGGGCGAGAGCGCGACCGAGGGCCCCGCCACTCGGTTGGACTGAATCGGCCCAAGGTAGGGCGCACCGCGCAAATCGCCCACCTAGAGTCGGTCCCATGACTCATCCTGCGGAGCACACGGCGACCGAGCCCGGCGACGACCCGCCCGCCCGCCGTCCGCGGCAGGAGGACCGCGAGCGCCCGGGCGGCCTGACCGCCGCGGAGGTCGCCGAACGGGTGGCCCGCGGCGAGGTGAACGACGTACCGGTCCGGTCCAGCCGGTCGACCCGGGAGATCGTCCGGGCCAACGTGTTCACCCGGTTCAACGCCATCATCGGCGTCATGTTCGGCATCATCCTGGTGGTCGGGCCGCTCCAGGACGGGCTGTTCGGCCTGGTCATCGTCGCCAACACGGCGATCGGCATCATCCAGGAACTGCGCGCCAAGAAGACCCTGGACGGGCTGGCGGTGATCGGCGAGGCCAAGCCGCAGGTCCGCCGGGACGGCGCCACCCAGCAGGTCGCGGTGGCCGGCATCGTGCTCGACGACACCGTGCTGCTCGGCATCGGCGACAAGGTGATCGTGGACGGCCTGGTCACCGAGGCGGACGGCCTGGAGATCGACGAGTCGCTGCTCACCGGCGAGCCGGACCCGGTGCTCAAGCAGCCCGGCGACCAGGTGATGTCCGGCAGCTTCGTGGTCGCCGGGAGCGGGGCGTTCACCGCCACCAAGGTCGGCCGGGAGGCGTACGCCGCGCAGCTGGCCGAGGAGGCCAGCCGGTTCACCCTGGTCAGGTCGGAGCTGCGGAGCGGTATCGACGCGATCCTGAAGTTCATCACCTGGCTGCTGATCCCGACCGCGATCGGCCTGATCATCAGTCAGCTCGCGGTGGAGCGGAACGACTGGCGGGAGGCGGTCCGCCGGATGGTGGCCGGCATCGTGCCGATGGTGCCCGAGGGGCTGGTGCTGCTCACCTCGGTGGCGTTCGCGATCGGGGTGGTCCGGCTCGGCCGCAAGCAGTGCCTGGTGCAGGAGCTGCCGGCGATCGAGGGACTGGCCCGGGTGGACACCGTCTGCCTGGACAAGACCGGCACCCTCACCGAGGGCGGCATGGACCTGGTCGAGCTGCGCCCGCTGGCCGCGCCGGACGGCGGGGTCGACGGCCACCTGCGGCCGGACGCCCCGCTGGCCAACCACGTGCTCGCCGACCGGACGGTGCTGCAGCAGGCACTCGGCGCGATGGGCGGCGCGGACTCCCGGCCCAACCCCAGCATGCAGGCGGTGATCGACGCCTACGGGGACAGCGCCGGCGACGGCGAGCGCTGGCGGGTGCTGGAGGCGACGCCGTTCTCCTCGGCCCGGAAGTGGAGCGGGGTCCAGTTGCTGGAGCCGGCCGGCACCGAGGCCAGCTGGCTGCTCGGCGCCCCGGACGTCCTGCTGCCGGCCGGCCACCCGGCGCTGGCCGAGGTGGACGAGCTCGGCTCGCGCGGCCTGCGGGTGCTGCTGCTCGGCCGGACCACCCAGGCGCTGGACGCCCCCGACCCGGCCGCCGACCTCCAGCCGCTGGCCCTGCTGGTGCTCCAGCAGCGGCTGCGCGAGGACGCCGCCGACACCCTGCGGTACTTCGAGAGCCAGCAGGTCGAGGCCAAGGTGATCTCCGGCGACAGCGCGGTCTCGGTCGGCGCGGTCGCCGCGCACCTCGGACTGCCCGGCGCGGAGCGCCCGTTGGACGCCCGGACGCTGCCCACCGACGCCGAGGAGCTGGCCGAGGTCGCCGAACGGACCACCGTCTTCGGACGGGTGACGCCGCAGCAGAAGCGCGAGCTGGTCGGCGCGATGCAGTCCCGCGGGCACACCGTGGCGATGACCGGCGACGGCGTCAACGACGTGCTCGCGCTCAAGGACGCCGACATCGGGGTGGCGATGGGCTCCGGCAGCGAGGCGACCCGGGCGGTGGCCCAGATCGTGCTGCTGAACGACAGCTTCGCCACCCTGCCCTCGGTGGTGGCCGAGGGCCGCCGGGTGATCGGCAACATCGAGCGGGTGGCCAACCTCTTCCTGGTGAAGACGGTCTACTCGGTGCTGCTCGCCCTGCTGGTGGTGATCACCCAGGTGCCGTACCCGTTCCTGCCCCGGCACTCCACCCTGCTGAGCTCGCTGACCATCGGCATCCCGGCGTTCTTCCTGGCCCTGGCGCCGAACAACGAGCGGGCCAGGACGGGCTTCGTCCGCCGGGTGCTGCGGCTCGCGGTGCCCGGCGGCGCGATCGCGGGCGCCGCCACCTTCACGGCGTACATGCTGGCCAGGGCCGACCACGCGACCGACCTGAAGGCGGACACCAGTGTCGCGACGCTGACGCTGTTCCTGGTGGCGATCTGGGTGCTGGCGATCGTGGCCCGGCCGTACAACTGGCTGCGGATCGCGCTGATCGCCACCATGGGCGGGGCCTTCACGCTGGTGCTGCTGGTGCCCTGGCTGTCGGACTTCTTCCAGCTCTCGCTGGCGGGCACCCGGGACCCGTGGGCCGGGGTGGGCATCGCCGCGGTCGCGGGGGTGCTGCTGGAGGTGGTCTGGCGGGTCATCGTCCGCCGCAACGGCGAGCCCTGAGCCACCGCAGTGGCCCGCCCCCGCGTCGCCGGGGGCGGGCCGCTGTCCTGCGGCGACTACTCGAAGTCCCGGGCCGCCAGCAGCTCGTAGGCCCGGTCCGGCTCGGCCAGCGCGGCCAGGATCTCGAACCGGCGGTGCCACTGGCCGACCGACCAGGCCAGCCCGGCGGCCAGGCCCTCGGGGGTGGCCGCATGCAGCAGGCCGGGCACCGGCGGCACCTCGAACTCGTCGTCCTCGTCGGCGGCTTCGGCGTCCTCCGGGTCGTACGGCAGCTCGGGGGCGGCGGCGGAGGTGTCCCAGCGCCAGCCGATCGCCGCCTCGCCGCCGTCCGGGCCGACCACCAGCAGCTCATCGTGCTCCTCGTAGACGGCGGGGCAGCCGGGCAGCAACTCCCGCACCACGGCGGGGGTCCGGTGCAGGGTCCCCTCGGAGAGCACCCGGCCGCCGGCCACCTCGCTGGCCAGCGAGACGTGCAGGCGCTCGGCCAGCTCGGGTGCCAGCTCCGGGGCCACCGGCAGCAGCGGGTACGGGTGCAGCAGCTCGACCAGGTCGGGGGCGTCCGCGACCACCGCCTCGGTGGCGTCCACCAGGACGGTGCCGTCCGGGCGGCGGCCGGTCTCCGGGTCCATCGGCGGAACCGCCCTGACGGTGTCCAGCGGCTCCACCCGGTCGGCCGGAACACCGGCCAACGCGCTGTGGATGCCGTGCAGTTGACGGTGCGACACGGTTGAGGCCGGATCGGTCAGCCGGTCCAGCAGCTCGTCCGGACCGTGCGGCTCGGCGAGCAGTGCGGCCAGCGTGGTGCGCACCCCCAGCGCGTGCAGGAAAGTCTCGTCCAGAGTGGTCCTGGCCTCGTCGTAGAGGCCGCGCAGCAGCGGGTCGGCCCCGGCGGCGCGCAGACCCGCGGGCTCCCGGCCCGCCAGCACGGGGTGGTCGCGCAGCCACCAGGCGGTGTACGGCGGGAGGTCGACGTAACTCCCGTTCGGCAGCAGGGTCCGCACCGGGTTGACCACCGCCTCCCGGTACGGCGGACGGGACAGCAGGGCCAGCGCCTCGGGCCAGGCGTCCTCGTCCACCAGGTCCAGGTCGCGCACCGCGAGCAGCTCTGCGGCCACCGGCGGGACGCCCAACTCGCCGCTGTCGTCGGTGTGCAGGCTCTCCAGGACGTCCTCGCACCAGTCGGCCAGGCCGTCCGGGGCCTCGTCCAGCAGACCGGTCGGCCGGCCGCCGGCCGCCCGGTCGGCGGGAGCGGTCGGGTCGAGCCGCTCCAGGTCGTCCGGGTCGAGCACCACGTCCTCGGCCCTGACCAGCACGAAGTTGCTCAACGCGCCGACGGCCGAGAGCACTTCGGGGCCCCAGCGGTCCAGCAGGTCGTCGTCCACGTACCCGGCGTCGTCCTCCCGGGCCAGGGCGGAGAGCGGGGAGTCGGGCAGGATCAGCTCGCCGGCCCGGGACAGCTCGCCCTCGTCGTCCGGCAGCGCCAGCCGGGCCAGCCAGCGGTGCTCGCCGGGGGTCGCCCCGGCGGCCTTGACCAGCGCCAGCACCGCGTCCGCCAGGTCGACGGCGGCGTCGAAGTCGTCCTCGCCGAGCTCCAGCGAACGGGCCACCGCGGCCCGGACCTCGGGGGTGTCCAGCACCCCGGCGGGGGTGGCGGTGCCGGCGCCGAGCTTGGCCAGCAGCGGGTGCGCCGCCTCCGGGTGGGCCAGTCGCAGGTCGAGCAGGCCGAGTGCCTCGGCCAGCGACTCGGGGTAGCCCTCGAAGCCTGCCCAGTCGGCCGGGTCCGAGGGCAGCAGCACCCGGCGCGGGCCGCGGACCGTCCGGCCGTCCGCGAGCGGCACCGGCAGTGCGCCGAGCGACTCCGGGTCGGCCCCGGCCAGCGCCGCGTACAGGTTCCGCCACCAGGCCGGCTCCCGCTCCAGGCCGCCGAGTTGGTCGACCACCTCGGCCAGCGGCACCCGGCGGACCGCGAGCACCCGCAGCTCGGTGCGGCGCTCCAGCCCGGCCGGCAGCAGGCCGGGGAAGATCGGCGCCAGCGCCTCCACCACGTCCCGGTCGGCGCCTTCCAGCAGCGTGGCGTCCCGGGGCCGGAGCGCCGGGGTGCCCTCCTCCACCGGGGCCGGATGCGGCAGGAACGGCGTACCGGGCAGCCGGTGCAGGATCGCCGACCGCAGCGCGTTGTCCAACGCGCCCTCGCCGAGCGGCCCCGGCACCAGGCCGAGCGACCCGAGGTCGCCGCCCCTGGCCCGCAGCAGGTCGGCGTACGCGTCCGCCGCGCGCTCGGTCAGGAAGTCGGTGAGCGGGCCCGGCGCGACGTGCCTGCGGGTCGGGTCCAGCGGGTACCCGGCGATCAACAGCGCCGGTACGCCCAGCGGTTCGTCGCTCGGGGTCGGCGCGTGCACCACCGGGTCGGTCCGCAGCGGCTGCGGGGTCCCGTCCGGGGAGACCGGCACCGCCCAGGTCACCGACCAGTACGGGCGGGCGCGCTCCTCGGTCGGCCGGTCGGCCAGCAGCTCGGGTGCGGTGCCGCCGCTCCGTGTGACGGTCTGCCAGCTGGTGCTGCGGTCCCCGTCGGTGAGGACCACCGTGGTGATCCCCTCGGCGGGCTCCGGATCAGCCGAACGGGTCAACGTCCGGACGCCGTCCGGCGTCTCGACGGTGACCTCGGCCAGGCCCGGCAGGGTGAGCAGCAGCGCGTCGTCGATCCCGGCCAGCAGACGGCGGGTCAGATCCTCGGCGGCGGCGTCCCGGAGCGGGAGCACCACCACGGTGTCGTAGCCGGTCGGCGCCGCGCCCTCGGCCGGGAACGGCAGCCGCAGCAGCGGCACGTGGCCCTCCCGGCGGCGCAGCTCCTCGACCAGCTGGGGCCGCTCCTCGGTGAGCGCCTGCGCCTCGGCCAGCGACCAGCGCACCCCGCCGTGGGCCGAGAGCACGGCCGGCTCGTCGGTGACCGCGAGCACGGCGGCGAAGCCGACACCAAACCGGCCGACCGTGCGGGTCTCCTCGGTGCGGCCCTCGTCGGCCCGCTTGGAGGAGGCCCGCAGGGTGGCCAGCGACTCGACCGCCGCCTCGTCCAGCGCGGCGCCGGTGTTGGCGGCGGCCAGCACGCCGTCCCGCAGGGTCAGCCGGAGGCGGCCGGGGCCGGTGCCGGTGCGGGCCGCCGCGTCGGCGGCGTTCTGCGCCAACTCGACGATCAGGCGGTCGCGGTAGCCGCCGAGGGCGAGCTCCTCCTCCGCGTTGGCATCCTCCCGGAACCGGGCCGGGGCGGCCGTCCAGGCATCCAGCACCCGGCGCCGCAGGCCCGCCGTGTCGAAGGGGTCGGCCACCTGCTCGTCACTGCTGCCACCGATGATCCGAGGCTCCACTGCACTGCCGCCTTCCGCCGCCACCCTGGCCCTGCCGTACGGGGCATTCTCCCCTGCCGCAGCAACGACTCCGCGCAGGGGCTCGGGGCAGCACCTTTTGCAGGCACGCCAGGTCCACGGTCCAGGGGGCTCGGGGCCGCGCTGTAGGCAGGCCCCCGAGCAACTACGGCCCAGGGGCTCGGGGCTGCACTGTAGGCAGGCCCCCGAGCATCTACGGTCCAGGGGCTCGGGGAACTGCGAGGAGATCTGGCGCTCGGGTCACTGCGAAAGCGCCTGACCACCTACGCACGGATCACCTTGCAAGGGCAGGCGTCGCAGTTCCCCGAGCCCCTGACTCCGTAGCGGGCTGACCACCTGCCAAAAAGCCAGCGTCGCCGACGCGGCGGAGCCGCGCGTCAGGAGTGGCCGAGCTCCTCGGTGGGGGCGTCGGGTTCGACCGAGCCGCTGGTGCGGTCGGGGTGGAGCTGCATCGGTTCGAGTTCGAGCTCGTCGAGGATCAGCTCGGAGGGGGCGGGCGGGGCGGGGATGACGGCTGCCTCGGAGTGGCCGCCGCAGCCGTAGGCGAAGGAGACGACCTGGCCGTCGGCCGGACCGAACTCGTTGCCGCAGATGCCGAAGGCCTGCCCGAGCGAGCCGCCGATCGGGATCAGGAAGCCGCAGGTGTCGCAGTTGGCCGGGGCCGCCTGGGCCATCGGCGTCTGCGAACCGTGGGCGGTCTCCCAGCGGTCGGCGGCCAGGTGCAGGCCGAGCCGGGACAGCACCCGGGGGCGGCCGAGACCGAGCTCCCCCGCGATGGCGCTGATCTGGGCCCGGACCGGGGTGGGCTGGACGTCGCCCTCGGGGACGACCAGGTCCTCGGTCTCGTCGAGGGCCGCCACCGAGTTCGGGGCGGGCTCGTCCTCGCCGGACCAGCCGGGCTCCAGCCGGAGGTCGTCCGCGTCGGTGGGGAGCAGGTCGCCGGGACCCATGTCACCGGGACGCAGACGCTCGCTCCACGGCACCCACTGCGGTGCGAGCACCGCGTCGGGGCCGGGCAGCAGCACCGTCTCGTCCAGTGTGACGTTCTTCGCCCGGGGCGCCCGGGCCACCGTCACGGCCCAGTGCCAGCCGCGGTACGCCGCGTCCAGGCACTCGAACGTGTGGGTGACGACCCGTTCGCCGTCGGCGCGGACACCGAGGTGCGCCCCTACGGCCTCCGGGCCGACCGCCTCGACGGCGGCCTGACAAGCGATCTCGACGGCCTCGGCACAGAGCCGGTCGGGGGTACGGCTTCGCATCGCAGCACTCACGGCGTCGATTCTCTCCCAAGTTCTGTAGCCTGCGGCCCATTTGCCCACGGTCCGTCAGCTGCTGGACTCGCGCGGTCCTGTCCGGAGCTCCGGTCCGGTGGGCACCGTCTCTCGTATCATTCTGCGCGACCTGCGCCCGTCCGCTGACCGGCCGCGCCGCCCGCTGGGCAGTGCACGCGCGTAGTGCAGGCTACCCGTCGGTCGGCCACCCGGGACAGTCCGGCTTGGAGGCGGGTCCGGCAGAGTACCGGTGATCATGGTGATCCGCCGCGTTGTCCGGGCAAATCTCGGGCAGGATTGGCTACGTGGCGGACGAGATCCCGCCGCGGCCCGACCCGGACGGCCGAAAGCAACCAGGCCCGCCGGTGCCGGTACCGCGGCAGCCAGAACCCGTCCCCTCGGCGAGCGACAGCGGGCCGCCGCCGGAGGGTGGACCGACGCCGCCCCGCCGGAACATGTTGGTACGCGGTGCCTCCTCGGCGGGCCTGCGGACCGGACGGGTGGTGCACGGCACCGGCCGCCGGATCCGCCGGGCCACGGCCGCCGAGGGTGCCGGTGAATCCGGCCTGGCCAAGTTGATCGAACTGCACGCGCTGAACTCCTTCGGCGACATGCTGATCGGGATCGCGCTGGCCTCCACCGTCTTCTTCTCGGTGCCCACCGGCGAGGCCCGGGGCCGGGTCGCGCTCTACCTGCTGGTCACGATGGCACCGTTCGCCCTGCTCGCCCCGGTGATCGGCCCGCTGCTGGACCGGATGCCGCACGGCCGCCGGTCCGCGGTGGCGGTCTCCATGCTGGCCCGGGCGATGCTGGCCTGGATGATGGCCGGCCCGGTGGTGGACGGCGGCCTCGCGCTCTACCCCGCCGCGCTCGGGGTGCTGGTCGCCTCCAAGGCGTACGGAGTGGTGCGCAGCGTGGTGGTGCCACGGCTGCTGCCGCCCCGGCTCTCGCTGGTGAAGGCCAACTCGCGGGTGACGCTGGCCGGGCTGCTGGCCGGCATGGTGGCGGCCGGGGTGGGCGGCCTGCTCCATCTGATCGGGCCGGCCTGGCCGCTGCGCGGTGCCTTCCTGGTCTTCGTGGCGGGCACCCTGATGGCGTTTCACCTGCCGCACCAGGTCGACTCGGCCAAGGGCGAGCAGCGGGCCGTCCTGCACTCCGAGGAGCACCTGAGCGGGGAGGAGCACCGGCGCAGGCCGGACCGGGCCCGGCTGCGGACGGTCGGCCCCTCGGTGATCCTCGCGCTCCGGGCGGTGGCCTCGCTGCGGGCGCTGGTCGGCTTCCTGGTGATGTTCCTGGCCTTCCTGCTCCGGGAGGACCCGGTCGGCGGCCTGCGGCCGACGGTCACCATCGGGGTGGTGGCGGCCTGTGCGGGCGGCGGCAACGCACTCGGTTCGGTGCTCGGCTCCTGGCTGCGGACCCGGAGCTCCGAGCTGATCGTCACCGCCGGGTTGCTGGTCGCCACCACGGCGGCCGCGGCGGCCGCGCTCTGGTACGGCCTGCTGACGGTGGGTCTGGTCGCGGCGGCGGCCGGAGCGGCCGCCTCGCTGGGGAAGCTGGCCCTGGACGCGCTGATCCAGCGGGACGTGCCGGAGGCGGTCCGGACCTCCGCCTTCGCCCGGTCCGAGACGCTGCTCCAGCTCTGCTGGGTGGCCGGCGGCGCGCTGGGGATCACCCTGCCGCTGGACGGCTCGCTCGGGCTCTGGACGGCCACCGGACTGCTCTCGGTCCCCCTGGTCTGGACGGTCTGGGCGCTGCACCGGCTGGGACCGCACCGGGCGCCCCGGACCGCGTAGGAGTGACCGTTCGGGTGAAGCCCCTCCGGCACGCGACCGGACGGGGCCACCCCGGAGTTCGGTGATCGGGCCGGGCCGGTAGCCTCTAGCCCATGAGCCTCAGCACCCGTGTCATCGCCGCCGTCGGCGCCGTTGTCGTGATCGGCGCCGGCACGGTCGGCCTCTCCATCGCGCACGCCAGCGACCAGGGCAAGCCGGCGGAGCCGACGGCCACCCTGGTGGTCGGCCGCTCCTCCATCCACTCCGGCCCGTTCGGCGTGTCCTGCTACAACGACGGCAAGCCGCTGGACGAGGCGGCCCAGACGAAGTGCCAGGAGAGCGCCGCCAAGGCCCGCGAGGCCGGCACCCTGCCCAGCCTGGACGTGAAGGTCGGCGACCGGATCGGCGTCGGCGTCGACCCGAAGGTGGCCGACAAGGGCTGGTTCGCCTTCACCGACGGCGGGCAGCAGCAGCGCGCCACGCTGGCCTCCACCCGGGTCGGTTCGACCTTCTCCGGCCTGCTCCCGGCCTCCGGCCTGCTGGCCGCCACCGAGAAGACCACCGTGACCGTGGTGGAGGCGAACGAGAAGACCGGCGACATCCTGGGCGTCTGGTACTTCCAGCTGAAGAACAAGGACGCCGCCGGCGAGCAGCAGCCTGCCGCCCAGCAGTCCCAGTGACGGTGACGCACCCCCAGCACGGCGACGAGCAGCCGGGTACCCCCCGGCTGCTCGTCGCCGTTGCCGTCTCCGCCGAGGCCGAGGCGGTGCTGCGCGGGCTGCGGGACGGCGCCCGGATGGTGCCGCTGGACGTCGGCGAGCTGCGCCGCAGCGAGCACGCCTCGGGCACCGAGGTGGACGTCTTGGTGGCCGGGGTCGGACCGACGGCCGCCGCCGTCTCGGTGGCCGCCGTGCTGGCGCAGTACCCGTACGACCTGGTGATCTCGGCCGGGATCGCCGGGGGGTTCGTCCCCCGGGCGCCGATCGGGGCGATCGTGCTGGCCGAGGAGCTGGTGGTGGCCGACCTGGGCGCGCAGACCCCGGACGGCTTCCAGGACGTGACCGAGCTCGGCTTCGGCCGGATCAGGTACACCCCGCCGCCCGGCGCCGTCCGGCTGGCCGCCGACGCGCTGGACGCCGCGACCGGCACCGTGCTGACGGTCTCCACCGTGACCGGCAGCGCCGAGCGGGCGGCCGAGCTGACGGCCCGCCACCCGCACGCGGTGGCGGAGGCGATGGAGGGCTACGGGGTGGCGCAGGCGGCCGAGCGGTACGGCGTACCGATGCTGGAGCTGCGCACCGTGTCCAACCCGGTGGGCCCCCGGGACCGGGCGGCCTGGCGGATCGGCGAGGCGTTGGGCGCCCTGGAGCGGGCGTTCGTGCTGCTCCCCTGCCGGGAGCTGATCGAGGAGGTCACCCGATGACCCTGCGGGTCGCCTACTCCCCCTGCCCGAACGACACCTTCGTCTTCCACGCCTGGGCGCACGGGCTGGTGCCCGGCACCGAGGCGCCCGAGGTGACCTTCGCGGACATCGACGTCACCAACGGCCTCGCCGAGCGCGGCGAACTGGACCTGCTGAAGATCAGCTACGGCCAGCTGCCCTGGGTGCTGGACGAGTACGCCCTGCTGCCCTGCGGCGGCGCGCTGGGCCGGGGCTGCGGCCCGCTGGTGCTGACCCGGGAGCCCGGCGCGGCGGCCGACCTGACAGGCCGTACGGTCGCGGTGCCGAGCGAGCGCTCCACCGCCTACCTGCTGTTCCGGCTCTGGGCGGCGACCGCGGTGCCCGGCGGTTTCGGCGAGATCGTGGTGCTGCCGTTCCACGAGATCATGCCCGCCGTCCGGGACGGCCGGGTGGACGCCGGGCTGGTGATCCACGAGGCCCGCTTCACGTACCAGCAGTACGGCCTGCACCGGCTCGCCGACATGGGCGAGGCCTGGGAGCAGGAGACCGGCCTGCCGATCCCGCTCGGCGCGATCGTGGCCCGCAGGTCGCTCGGCCGCGAGCGGCTGGCGGAGCTGGCCGCCACCATCCGCAGCTCGGTCCGGCTGGCCTGGGAGGACCCGGAGGCGTCCCGGCCGTACGTGCTGGCGCACGCGCAGGAGATGGACCCGGCGGTGGCGGACCAGCACATCGGGCTGTACGTCAACGAGTTCACCGCCGACCTGGGCGAGGCCGGCTACGCCGCCGTGCGCGGCCTGCTCACCCGGGCCGCCGCCGAGGGGCTGGTGCCCGCCATCGGCCCGGGTGCGCTGGAGTTCTGAGCGCCGCTCAGACGTCGAACTGGTCGGCCACCGCGCGGAGCAGGCCGGCCAGCTTCTCGCCGGTCGCCTTGGCCGGGTAGCGGCCGTGCTGGAGGCCGGGGAGCACCGCGTCCAGGGTGGTGATCAGGTCCTGCACGATCGGTGCCATGTCGTCCGCGCTCTTGCGCTGGGCGGCGGCCACCGAGGGCAGCGCCTCCAGCAGCGTGACCGACATCGCCTGGTCGCCCCGGTGCCCGGCCACCACGCCGAACTCGACCCGCTGCCCCGGCCGGAGCGCGGTCACCCCGGCGGGCAGCGCCTTGGTGTGCACGAAGACGTCGCCGCCGTCGTCGCGCGACAGGAAGCCGAAGCCCTTCGTCTCGTTGAACCACTTGACCTGGCCGGTGGGCATCTCGAAAAGTCCTCGTGTAGGTACGGGGGGACCCCGGCCGTGGGCCGGGGATCACCGGGGGGTGGATGACGAGCCGACCGCGCTGGGGCGTCAGGTCGGGCTCGGGGTCAGCAGCCTAATGATCCGTCAGTGCCTCACCGGCACGCAGCCGGTTTCTCGTACGGCGCTCTGACGTGCCAGGCACGGCCCGACCGGGGCCTGGCACGACCGGCGAACGGCTGAGCGCTCGGCACCGGCGACACCCCCGATCAGACTGCGGGGCACCCGAACGGCCCCGTGCGAAGGCTGCATACCCTGCCCACCGGCGGCCCGAAACTTTCTGTCCCCGAGGAACTGCGCGCTGTGACCGCCCCCGGGATCGGCGCAGGTCGGGCGCGGGTCGGGCGAGCGCGGCTCAGGCGGGGGCGTTCAGCTTGTCGCCGAGCCAGCCGAGCGAGGCCGGGAGCATCCGGCTCCAGGTGTTGAAGTTGTGCCCGCCGGTGTCCAGCGTGATCGAGGACACCTTGGTGGGGCTGCCCTTGGCGGCCGCCGCGAACCTCTGGGTGGCCGGGTAGTAGTCACCGTCGCCCTCCTTGCTGCCGCCGACCAGCAGCGAGACCCCGGGCTTCGGCAGGTTGGCCAGCCGCCAGTCCAGGTCGGCCTGGTCGCGGCGGGCCTGGCTGCCGCCGAACAGGTCTCCGGTGGTCGGGTCCTCGGCCGCCTTGTAGTAGCCGGACAGCGAGACCCCGGCGGCGAACACGTCCGGGTGCTTCATGGCGAGCTTGAGCGCGCAGTAGCCACCGGTGGAGTTCCCGATCACGCCCCAGCTGCCCGGGCCCGAGGCGACCCGGTAGGAGTCCCGGACGGTCTGCGGCACGTCCTGGGCGAAGTACGTCTCGGACTGCGGGCCGCCCGGGATGTCCTCGCACTCGGTGTCCCGGGGCATGGCCGGCGACGGGCGCATCAGCACCAGGACGTAGGGCTTGGTCTTGCCCTCGTTGATCAGCGACAGCTCGGTGGAGGGGTAGTTCAGCTTGGTGATCAGGTTCTTCGCGTCACCGGGGAAGCCGGTGATGGCGATCGCGGCCGGGAACCTCTTGTCCTTGAACTCCGGCTGGAAGTACTGCGGCGGCAGGTAGACGTACCCCTCCGTGGTCAGTCCGGTGGCCGCGCCGGGGATCCGGATCTTCTCCAGCTTGCCGACCGCGGCGGGCTCCCGGCCGACCGTGTTGGAGCCCCGGACGTTCTCGTTCGAGATCGTCTGGACCACGGCGCCCTTGCGGCCGTCCGCGAGCTGGCTCTGGATCACCACCGGGCCGTCCTCGTTGGTGCCGAGCAGGTCGGCCCAGCTGCTGTAGAAGGCGAAGTAGTTGTTGGCCACCAGACCGACGGTGCACATCACGGCGAGCTGGGTGGCCAGGATGGTGCCGAGCCGGCCGAACACCGTCGCCCAGCTCCGCTTCGCCAGCCGGGGCCAGAGCCAGACGGTCGCGGCCACCATCAGCACCGACACCAGCGTCGACAACGCGAGCACCTTGTGACTCGTCAGACCCATGTGTTCGTTCGCCCCTGCTCTGCCCGCTGGCTCCATCCGACTCCCTCCAGACTGCCTGAGTGCCGGCTGGGAGACCTGAGCGTCTGGGTCGATCCCGCCCCCGCCGATCGACGGGGGCGGCGGGCTGCCACACTTGACCCGTCCCGGGCCACGTCGTCGAGGAGTCACCGTGAGCAGCAGCACCACCGACCGTGGCGACGGGCTGGTCCGTGCCGGTTCGATCGTCTTCCTGATCGGCGCGGTGGCCACGATGGTGACCTTCGTCCCGCTCTTCTTCGACCTGCCCCGGCTCCCGTCGATCGCCTACTGGGTCTCGATGGTCATGCCCCTCGGCTTCCTGATCGCCCTGACCGGCCTCTTCCTCTCGGCCCGCCGCACCAACCAGGTCTGATGTCGGCAGGCGCCCGGGCATCTACGGGCAGGGGCTCGGGGAACTGCGAGGAGATCTGGCGCCGGGTCACTGCGAAAGTGCCTGACCGCCCCTGAACGGATCACCTGTTCCGAGGCCGGCGTCGCAGTTCCCCGAGCCCCTGGCGGTGCACCACATGCGCCCACGCGGCGGAGCCGCACAACAGCAGAGCCCCGAGCCCCTGGTGGTGCACCACATGCGCCCACGCGGCGGAGCCGCACAACAGCAGAGCCCCGAGCCCGTGGTGGTGCAACCTCAGCTCAGATGTCCGGCGAGCCAGGCGGGGAACTCCGTGAGGTCCCGGAGGACCACGTCCGCGCCGGCCGCGTGGAGTTCGGCGGCGCTGTACGGCCCCGTGGCCACGCCCACTGCCACGGCGTCGGCCGCGCGGGCGCCGATGATGTCGCCGAGGTGGTCGCCGACGTAGACGGTGGCGTCGTGCAGCCGTAGGGCGTCGCCCTTGGACTCGGCCCAGGTGTCGCCGACCAGGATGTCGGGGGTCAGGCCGACGTGGTCGAGCTGGAGCCGGGCGTTGGGCTCGTACTTGCCGGTGATCACCGCGATCCGGCCGCCGTGGGCCCGGACGGCGGCCAGCGACTCGACGACGCCCGGGAGCAGCAGCGTGCCGGCCAGCGCGTGCTCGCGGTAGAGCGTCCGGTACAGGTCAGCCATCTCCGCCACCGCGTCGGCCGGGAACCAGTGCCCGATCTCCTGCACCAGCGGCGGCCCGAGCCGGGTGACGGCCAGCGCGCTGTCGATCGGGACGCCGGTGGCGGCTGACAGTGCGTCATAGGTGGCCTGGATGCCGGGCCGGGTGTCGAGCAGGGTCATGTCGAGGTCGAAGCCCACGGTGAGAGACATGTCCCCACCCTAGAAGGCGGAACTTGCCCCGTTCGTGGCGGTCAACTTAGGTTTGCCTGAGCTGACTGCGAAATGGGACATATGGCTGACATCACCGAGCCGGGCCGCCGGGCGCTGCTGCGCCGGCGAATACTCTGGCTCACCGCCGCCGCGGCCGTCCTGCTGGCCGCGGTCCTGCTGAGCCTGACGGTCGGCAGCCGTACCATCCCGTTCGGCGAGGCAGTCTCGGCGCTGCTGCACGGCGGCGACACCGCCAACGCCGTGGTGGTCCGCGAGCTGCGCCTGCCGCGCACCGTGGTCGGCCTGGCCGTCGGCGCCGCGCTCGGACCGGCCGGGGCCGTGATGCAGGGGATCACCCGCAACCCGATCGCCGAACCGGGCATCCTCGGCGTCAGCCAGGGTGCGGCGGCCGGCGTGGTGTTCGCCATCTCGGTGGCGGGGGTCGGCTCGCCGGCCGGGTACGTCTGGTTCGGCTTCGCCGGGGCCGCGGTCGCGGCCGTGCTGGTGTACGCGTTGGCGGGCACCGGCCGGGGCGGGGCGACGCCGGTCAAACTGGCCCTCGCGGGCTCCGCGACGACCGCCTTCATCGCTTCGCTGATCACCGCGGTGCTGACCACCGACGCCGCGACGTTGGACCAGTTCCGGTTCTGGCACGTCGGCTCGCTGTCCGGCCGGACCGCCGACGTGGCCTGGCAGCTGCTGCCCTTCCTGCTGGTCGGCACCGCCCTGGTGTTCGCGGTGGCCCGGGGCCTGGACGCGCTGGCGCTGGGCGACGACACCGCCAAGGGCCTCGGTGCGCGGACCGGCACCACCCGGGCCGTCGGGGCGCTCGGGGCGACCCTGCTGACCGGTTCGGCGGTGGCGGCGGCCGGGCCGATCGCGTTCGTCGGCCTGGCGGTGCCGCACGCCGCCCGGGCGCTGGTGGGCACCGACCACCGCTGGGTGCTCACCCTGTCGGCGCTGCTCGGGCCCGCCCTGCTGCTGCTCGCCGACACCCTGGGCCGGGTGCTGTTCCCGCCGTCCGAGGTGCCGGCCGGGGTGATGACCGCGCTGGTCGGCGTCCCGGTGCTGGTCGCGCTGGTGCGCCGGAAGAAGGTGGTGGCGGCATGAGCCTCCCGCTGAGCGGTTACTCGGTGGCCCGGTTCGGCCCGGCCTCGTTCCTGGTGCACCGGCGGTCGGTGCCGGTCGCGGCGGCGCTGCTGGTGCTGCTGTCCGGGGTGGTGGTGGCCTCGCTCTGCCTGGGCCAGTCCACCGTCTCGCCCGCCTCGGTGCTGGACGTGCTGCTCGGACGGCCGAGCCCGGACCAGCTGGTGGTCGGCGAGCTGCGGCTGCCCCGGGTGACGGTGGGTCTGCTGGTCGGCCTGGCGCTCGGCCTGGCCGGGGCGCTGGTGCAGACCGTCGCGCGCAACCCGCTGGCCAGCCCGGACGTGATCGGGGTGAGCCACGGCGCGAGCGCGGTGGTGGTCGGGCTGATGGCCTTCGGGTACGTGCAGACGGCCCGTCAGGTGCCGTGGGCGGCAGTGGCCGGCGGCCTGGCGGCCGGGCTGCTGGTCTACCTGCTGGCCTGGCGGCGCGGCATGCACGCGCAGCGGTTCGTACTGATCGGGATCGGCATCTCGATCGCGCTCTCCTCGCTCACCTCGCTGTTCCTGACCAAGGGCGACGGTCTGCAGGCGCAGCAGGCCAAGGTCTGGATGACGGGCAGTCTGAACGGCGCGGGCCTCGACCAGGCCGGCCGGCTGGCCTGGGTGCTGCTGGCGGCCGTCCCTGCGGTGCTCTGGGCGGCCAGGGCGCAGCGCGGCATCTCCTTCGACGACGCCACCGCGGTCGGCCTCGGCCTGCGGCTGAACCGGATCAGGCTCGGCATGGCGCTGCTCGGCATCGTGCTGGCCTCCTGCGCGACCGGTGCGGCCGGGCCGGTGGACTTCGTCGCGCTGATGGCGCCGCAGATCGCGGTCCGGCTGGTCCGGGGCGCGCAGCTGCCGCTGTTCTGCTCGGCGCTGACCGGTGCCGTGGTGGTGGTGCTGGCCGACCTGCTGGCCCGGCGGCTGCTGGCGCCGGTCGAGCTGCCGGTGGGGGTGGTGACGGCGCTGGTGGGTGCGCCGTACCTGATGTGGCTGTTGATCCGTTCCCGTCGTGGAGGTTCCTGATGCACCGCCTGGAAGCCCGCGGGCTGACTCTCGCGTACGAGTCCAGGACGGTGGTCGAGGAGCTCGACCTGACCGTGCCGGACGGTGCCGTGACGGTCATCGTCGGCCCGAACGCCTGCGGCAAGTCCACCCTGCTGCGGGCGCTCGGCCGGCTGCTGAAACCGGCCCGCGGGGCGGTGCTGCTGGACGGCGCCGAGCTGGCCCGCACCCCGACCCGGACGATCGCCCGGCGGATCGGCCTGCTGCCGCAGTCGCCGGTCGCGCCGGAGGGCATCTCGGTCGGCGACCTGGTGGCCCGGGGCCGCCAGCCGCACCAGAGCTGGTGGCGGCAGTGGTCGGCGGCGGACGAGCAGGCGGTCACCGAGGCGCTGGCGCGCACCTCCAGCACCGAACTGGCCGAGCGCAGCGTGGACGAGCTGTCGGGGGGTCAGCGGCAGCGGGCCTGGATCGCGATGGCGCTCGCCCAGGACACCGACATCCTGCTGCTGGACGAGCCGACCACCTTCCTGGACATCGCCCACCAGGTCGAGGTGCTGGACCTGGTCCGGCGCCTCAACAAGGAGCGCGGCCGGACGGTGGTGGCCGTGCTGCACGACCTCAACCAGGCCGCCAGGTACGCCGACCACCTGGTGGCGATGCGGGACGGCCGGATCGTCGCGCAGGGGCCGCCGGCCGAGGTGGTGACGGCCGGACTGGTCCGGGAGGTGTTCGGGCTGGACGCGGTGATCGTGCCGGATCCGGTCACCGGGACCCCGCTGGTGATCCCGGGCGCGCCCTGGACGGGCTGACCGTACGTCATCCGACAACTCGGACATAATCGACATCACTCGTACTGTCGAGCCGTCCGAGGTGCCGATGCCACGTCAACTCTCCCGACGGACCGCGCTGGCCGGACTGGGGGCGACCCTGCTGACCGGCTGCACCGGCCCGGCCCTGCCGGACTTCCCCGACCTGCCGTCCGGCACCAGGACGCCCAGCCCCGCACCGGTGCCGAGCGTCACGGTGACCGCCGCCACCGGCGAGGTCCAGGTGCCCGGCGCACCGAACCGGGTGGTGGTGCTGGACACCGCCGAACTGGACTCCGCCTTCACCCTGGGCATCCCCCCGGTCGGGGCCGCCCGGGCCGCCGCGGACCGGGAGCTGCCCGACTACTGGCCGGCCGCCTGGCTGGCCCGGATCGCCCCGGTCGGCACCGTCGGCAGCCCGGACGCCGCCCTGGTCACCGGGCTCGCCCCGGAGCTGATCCTCGGCAACCGGACCCGGGACGACGCGCGCTACGACGCCCTCCGGGCGATCGCCCCCACCGTGCTGAGCCAGACCACCGGATTCCCCTGGAAGGACAACTTCCAGCTGCACGCCCGGGCCCTGAGCCGGCAGGCCCAGGCCGCCGTCGTCACCGCCGAGTACGGCCGGCACGTGGGCCGGACCGCCCGGGCGATCGGCGACGCCGGTTCGGGCGGCCGGCGGATCAGCATCGTCCGGTTCGTCGAGGGCTCGTCGACCGTCCGGCTGTACGGGAAGCAGAACTTCCTCGGGACGCTGCTCGCCGACCTCCAGCTCGGGCGGCCCGACCCGCAGAACGTCGACCAGTTCGCCGTCGAGGTGCCGCCCGCGCAGATCGGCCAGGCCGACGGCGACGTGCTCTTCTACTCGACCTACGGCGATCCGGCCAGGGCCGGGACCGACGCGGTGCTGGCCGGTGCCGGCTGGCAGGCGCTCGGCGCCGTCAAGGCGCACCGGGCCTTCCCGGTGGACGACCAGCTCTGGTTCCAGGGCATCGGCTACACCGGGGCCAACCTGATCCTGGCCGAGCTGCAGCAGTTCCTCGGCGCCTGACGCCGCCTCACTCCTCGGCCACCGCCTTGCGCCGACGCAGCGTCACCACCAGCAGGAACAGCGCGGACAGCACGGCCGCCAGCCGCAGCGCACCCGGCGCACCGTCCCAGACCTGCCGCCCCAACTGATCGGCGGGCCCGGCCGGCGCACCCCACCGGCCCTGGGCCCGGCCCCACTGCCAGACCGCCGTCGCGGTCAGCGTGCCCAGCGGCAGCACCAGCACCGCGAACTTCTTGCTCAGGTCACCCAGCCGGGACACGTACGCCAGCGCCCAGCCCGCCAGCAGCGCGAGCAGCTGGCCGGTGCCCGCACCCGCCAGCAGCACCACCACCGCGAGCAGCACCAGCGGCGAGGGGCGACGACCCGTCAGGAACGACCGGGCCGGCTCCTCCCCCGCCGGGGGCTCCGCCGCCTGCTCCTCCGCCCGCTGCTCCGGGAGCAGCCCGACGGCGGGCTCAGGCTCGGGCACCGGGAAGTCGAAGGTGATGCTGTCCCACCCCGGGAAGTCCTCGGCGGTCAACGGCCGGCTCGGCACCGCCCGGGTGATCAGCCACGCCCCCTCGGACGGCACCTCGGGAGCCCGCTCGGCCGGCACCTCGGGCGCGTACACCGACTCCGCCACCTCGGCCGACACCTCACCGGACTTCCGCCCCAGCACCCGCCACGGCCCGTCCACCCGCCACCACTCGCCGTCCGCCATGACCACCCCTCACCTCACCACCGACGCTACCCACTTCCACCCCCCACCACGACCCCCTTCACGCCCCCACGCCCCCACCGCACGCCCTTACCGGGGCACGAGGTGCACCACCAGGGGCTCGGGGCTCTGCTGATGTGCGGCTCCGCCGCGCGGGCGACGCCAGCCACTTTGCAGATGGCCCGGCATCCACGGCTCAGGGGCTCGGGGCTCTGCTGATGTGCGGCTCCGCCGCGCGGGCGACGCCAGCCATTTTGCAGATGGCCCGGCATCCACGGCTCAGGGGCTCAGGGCTCTGCTGATGTGCGGCTCCGCCGCGCGGGCGACGCCAGCCATTTTGCAGATGGCCCGGCATCCACGGCTCAGGGGCTCAGGGAACTGCGACGCCGGCCTCGTGCAAGGTGATCCGTAGGGGTGGTCAGGCACTTTCGCAGTGACCCCGGCGCCAGATCTCCTCGCAGTTCCCCGAGCGCCTGCCGAAAGCGCAGCCCCGAGCCCCTGGACCGTAGCTGCCCGAGCACCTGCAAAAGGTCCAGTCGCAGGCGTGCGGCTTCCGAAGTGGCTCTGGCTTGTTTGCCCGGGTGCCGTAATCTGGATCGGATGACCAGCCAGCAGAGCGAGCCCCGCCCGGCGAGGGCCGCTGCACCCCGGACGCTCGCCGAAGAGCTCCGCGCCCGCGACGACCACTCGCTGGCCGCCCTGCTGCACGCCCGCCCCGATCTGCTCAACCCGGTGCCGAGCGACCTCACCCAGTTGGCCGCCCGGCTCTCCAGCCGGGCGTCCACCCTCCGGGCGCTGGAGCGGCTGGACCGCTTCACCCTGCAGACCGCCGAGGCGCTCGCTGCCGCCCCCGAGGGCTGCACCGACACCGTGGTGCGCAACCTGCTGGCCGGCCCCGCCCGGGTGAAGCCGCATCCCGCCGCGACCCCCGCCGACCGCGCCGCCGTCGCCGCCGCGCTGCCCGCCGCGATCGCCACCCTCCGCTCCCAGGTGCTGCTCTGGGGCCCCGACTCGGCGCTCCGGCTGGTGATCGCGGTCCGCGAGGCGCTCGCCCCGACCGCCGCCAACCCCGGCCGGACCGGCCTCGGCCCGACCCTGGCGGAGGCGACCCTCGGCATGTCGCCGGCCCGGCTCCAGCAGCTGATCGCCGGGGCCGGACTGCCGCCCACCGCCGACCCGGTGACCGCCGTCGCCGCGCTCGGCGGGCTGCTGCAGGACCGCAAGCGCTGCGCCGCGCTGCTGGCCGAGGCGCCGGCCCCGGCCCTCGCCCTGCTGGAGAAGCTGGTCTGGGGGCCGCCGACCGGCACCGTCCCGGACGCGGGCCGGCCGGTCACCGCGGACGAGGCCCGCAGCCCGGTCGAGTGGCTGCTCGCACGCGGGCTGCTGCTCCCGTCCAGCGCCGGATCGGTGGTGATTCCCAGGGAGTTGGCGCTGCACCTGCGTGGTGAGCGGAGCCACCGGACGGTCGAGCCCACCCCGCCCGCAGTGACGCCGACCGTCGAGCGCGATCCACAGGCTGTGGACAACGCGGCGGCCGGGCAGGCGTACACCGCCGTCCGCACCGTCGAGGAACTGCTGGACGCCTGGGGCCTCCAGGCACCGCCCACCCTGCGGGCCGGCGGCCTGGGCGTACGGGACCTCAAGCGGGCCGCGCTGATCCTGGAGTGCACCGAGACGACGGCCGCATTCTGGCTCGAACTCGCTTACACCTCCGGCCTGTTGGCTCCGGACGGGGAGACCGACGAGCGCTGGGCGCCGACCCCCGCGTACGACCTCTGGCTGCAGCAGCCGACCGCCGACCGCTGGTCGCTGCTGGCCCGCAGCTGGCTGACCGCCACCCGGGTGTCCGGGCTGACCGGCACCCCGGACGGCAAGGGGAAGACCCGCGCCCCGCTCGGCCCCGAGCTGGACCGCACCCTCGCACCGTCCGTGCGCCGAGCGACCCTCGAAGCGCTGGCCGGGCTGCCGGCCGGCGGGGTCGCGGACGCCGCGGGGCTGCTGCCGCTGCTCCGCTGGCAGCGTCCGCTCCGGGGCGGCCCGGTGGGCCCGGACGGCCGGGACTTCCGCGACCACCTGGTCGACTGGACCCTGCACGAGGCCGAGCTGCTCGGCATCACCGGGCGGGGCGCGCTCGGCGCACCGGCCCGGGCACTGCTCGGCCGCACCGACCCGGCCGCCGCACTGGGCCCGCTGCTCCCGCAGCCGCTGGACCACGTGATCCTCCAGCCGGACCTGACCGCGATCGCCCCCGGTCCGCTGCTCACCCCGCTCGCCCAGGCGCTCGGGCTCTGCGCGGACATCGAGTCCAAGGGCGGCGCGACGGTCTACCGGTTCACCACCGGCTCGATCCGCCGGGCGCTGGACGCCGGGCGGTCCGCGAGCGACCTGCACACCTTCCTGGCCCAGCACTCCCGCACCCCCGTCCCGCAGCCGCTCAGCTACCTGATCGACGACGTGGCCAGGCGGCACGGCGTGCTCCGGGTCGGCGCGGCCTCCTCGTACCTGCGCTGCGACGACCCCGGGCTGCTGGCCGAGGTGCTGGCCGACCGGCGGTCGGCCGAGCTGCGGCTGCGGCTGCTCGCCCCGACCGTGCTGGCCGCCCAGGCCGGGCCGGAGACGCTGCTCTCGGTGCTCAGGTCGATGGGGTACGCCCCGGCCGCCGAATCCGCCGACGGCGACGTGCTGCTGACCCACCCCGACAGCCGCCGCACCCCGCCGCGCACCGCCCCCACCCCCGTCCCGGACGGGCCGCCGGAGCCGGACCAGGTGCTGCTGACCGCCGCCGTGAAGGCCGTCCGGGCCGGCGACCGGGCCGCCACCGCCGTCCGCCGGGAGACCGTCGCGGGGCCGGCCGCCCACCGCCCGCAGAGCGGCCCGGCCCGCAGCGACCTGCGCCAGCTCCCGCGCACCGCGGCCGCGGACACGCTGGCCGCGCTGCAGACGGCGGTGCTGCTCGGCGAGCGGATGTGGATCGGCTACGTGAACGCCGAGGGCCTCTCCTCGCAGCGGGTGATCGACCCGGTGAAGGTCGAGGGCGGCTACGTCACGGCGTACGACCACCTCAGCGACGAGGTCAGGACCTTCGCGCTGCACCGGATCACCGGAGTCGCCGAACTGGCCGACAGCGCGCAGTAGGGTCGGTCGCATGGAGCTCGCACCCGGTATCAGGTACGCCGTCACGGACCGCCACGGCGGGGTCAGCAAGGCCCCGTTCGACTCGCGCAACCTCGGCGGGCGGACCGACGACGACCCGGCCGACGTCCGCCGCAACCGCGAACTCACCGCGCTGGAGCTCGGCCTGGACCCGGCCCGGGTGGTGATGATGCGTCAGGTGCACGGCACCGAGGTCGCGTACGTCACCGAGCCGTTCGACCCGCGCACCGCCCCGCCACTGGACGGCATCGTCACCGACCGCCCGGGCCTCGGCCTGGTCGCGCTGGCGGCCGACTGCGCCCCCGTGCTGATCGGCGACCCGGTCCGGCGGCTGGTCGGCGCGGCGCACTCCGGCCGGGCCGGTACGGTCGCCGGGGTGGCCACCGCCCTGGTGGCGGCACTGACCGCACGCGGCAGCGATCCGGCCGACCTGGTCGCCCTGGTCGGCCCGCTGGCCTGCGGCCGCTGCTACGAGGTGCCGGAGCAGATGCGGGCCGAAGCCTGCGAACGGCTCCCCGAGCTCTGGGCCACCACCCGGCAGGGCACCCCGGCCCTGGACGTCCGGGCCGGCATCACCGCCCAGCTGACCAGCGCCGGGGTCGGCGGGATCCGGCACGACGACCGCTGCACCATGGAGGACGAGGACTTCTTCTCGCACCGCCGTGAGCAGGTCACCGGCCGGTTCGCCGCCTACGTCTGGCTGGACTGAGCTACTTCGCCTGCTGCTGCTTGGCGGCCTGCTCGGCCTGCTGCTGCTTGGCCTGCTCCATCAGCACCTCCGGGTCCGGCGGCGTCGGGTCGACCCCGCTGATCAGCTCGGTGGCGGTGAAGGCCACCGTGCCGAACAGGCCACCCGCGTTCTTGATGTCGGGCATGCCGGCCGGCTTGGCCGCGTAGGCCGGCGCGGCGGCGGCGGCCAGCGCGGCACCGGAGAGGGCGACGGCGGCGAGTACGCGATTGGGCATCTTCATGCCCTGCTCAACGAGCACTTCCCGACCAGGTCACCCATAACCACCCGAGTGCGGGACACTGGAAAGTCTGCGACCTGACAACCGGAGGACTCCCCGCGTGAACGACGGACCGCTGATCGTCCAGAGCGACAAGACCCTGCTGCTGGAGATCGACCACCCCAAGGCAGCCGACTGCCGCCGTGCGATCGCGCCGTTCGCGGAGCTGGAGCGGGCGCCCGAGCACGTCCACACCTACCGGGTCACCCCGCTCGGGCTGTGGAACGCCCGGGCGGCCGGGCACGACGCCGAGCAGGTGGTGGACGCCCTGGTGAAGTACTCGCGCTACCCGGTGCCGCACGCCCTGCTGGTCGACGTGGCCGACACCATGGGCCGGTACGGGCGGCTGCAGCTGTCCAAGCACCCGGTGCACGGGCTGGTGCTGAGCACCACCGACCGGCCGGTGCTGGAGGAGGTGCTGAAGTCGAAGAAGATCGCCCCGCTGGTGGGCGCCCGGCTCGACCCGGACACCGTGATCGTGCACCCCTCGGAGCGCGGCCAGATCAAGCAGGTGCTGCTCAAGCTGGGCTGGCCGGCCGAGGACTACGCCGGGTACGTGGACGGCGAGGCGCACCCGATCGAGCTGGAGCAGAACGGCTGGACGCTGCGCCCGTACCAGCAGCAGGCCGTCGAGGGCTTCTGGCACGGCGGCAGCGGCGTCGTGGTGCTGCCCTGTGGAGCAGGAAAGACGCTGGTCGGCGCGGCCGCGATGGCGGAGGCCAAGTCGACCACGCTGATCCTGGTCACCAACACCGTCTCGGCCCGGCAGTGGAAGCACGAGCTGGTGAAGCGGACCTCGCTGACCGAGGACGAGATCGGCGAGTACAGCGGCACCCGGAAGGAGATCCGCCCGGTCACCATCGCCACCTACCAGGTGATGACGACCAAGCGGAAGGGCAGCTACGCGCACCTGGAGCTGTTCGACGCGCGGAACTGGGGCCTGGTGGTCTACGACGAGGTGCACCTGCTGCCCGCGCCGGTGTTCAAGTTCACCGCCGACCTGCAGGCCAGGCGGCGGCTCGGGCTGACCGCCACGCTGGTCCGCGAGGACGGCCGGGAGGGCGACGTCTTCTCGCTGATCGGGCCCAAGCGTTTCGACGCGCCGTGGAAGGAGATCGAGGCGCAGGGCTACATCGCGCCCGCCGACTGCTGCGAGGTCCGGGTCACCCTGACCGACTCCGAGCGGCTGACCTACGCCACCGCCGAGCCGGAGGAGCGCTACCGCTACTGCGCCACCACCGCGACCAAGCGGCGGGTGGTGGAGGCGCTGGTCAAGAAGCACGAGAAGGACCAGACCCTGATCATCGGCCAGTACATCGACCAGCTGGACGAGCTGGGCGAGGTGCTGAACGCGCCGGTGATCAAGGGCGAGACCAGCAACGCCCAGCGGGAGAAGCTGTTCGAGGCGTTCCGGACCAAGGAGATCAGCGTGCTGGTGGTCTCCAAGGTGGCCAACTTCTCCATCGACCTGCCCGAGGCGACGGTGGCCATCCAGGTCTCCGGCACCTTCGGCTCCCGGCAGGAGGAGGCCCAGCGGCTGGGCCGGGTGCTCCGCCCGAAGGCGGACGGGCACTCCGCACACTTCTACTCGGTGGTGGCCCGGGACACCGTGGACCAGGACTTCGCCGCCCACCGGCAGCGCTTCCTGGCCGAGCAGGGCTACGCGTACCGGATCATCGACGCGGACGACGTCCTGTAGTTTCCTGACGGCGCGTCAGGGGCGCACCGAGGGCGCGCGGACAAATGATTCGCGCCACGGGTGGGGGCAGGTCTAGGATTTCCGGTCTTGCCCCCTCCCGAAGCGTGGTGCCGTCCAGGCAGCCGTGGGAGCCCGTCCGGTCGGCAACCGGGCGGTTTCTTCACCGTGAGCTAACGACGAGACCGCCGCCCCACGCCGGGCGGCCGGGAAGGTTCGCTGTGCACTCCCCCGCCCCTGTTGACCCTCTGCTCCAGCGCGAGCGCGACCACCTCGCCGCCTCCCGGGAGGCGCTGCGCGCGATGCGCGCCGACGTCGAGTCACTCGACCTGCGCGACGTGACCGGCACCTGGGTCTCCGCCGCCGTGCTGCAGAACCAGATCACCAACCGGATCGCCGCCCTCGCCGACCTGGCGCACACCCCGCTGTTCTTCGGACGGCTGGACTACCTGCACGCGATCAGCGAGGAGCAGGCCGAGGGCGGTGTGGGCGAGCGGTTCTACATCGGGCGGCGGCACGTGCACGACGCCACCGGCGACCCGATGGTGATCGACTGGCGGGCCCCGGTCTCCCAGCCGTTCTACCGGGCCAGCCGGACCGATCCGCTGGACGTCGACCGTCGGCGCCGGTTCGGTTACACCGGCGGCGAGTTGACCGCGTACGAGGACGAGCACCTGAGCGACCCGGCCGAGACGGACGGCGCCTCCGCCCTGCTCGCCGCCGAGATCGAGAAGCCCCGCGTCGGCCCGATGCGGGACATCGTCGCCACCATCCAGCCCGAGCAGGACGAGATCGTCCGGGCCGAGATCGGCGGCACCGTCTGCGTCCAGGGCGCCCCCGGCACCGGCAAGACCGCGGTCGGCCTGCACCGGGTCGCGTACCTGCTGTACGCGCACCGCGACCGGCTCGCCAAGTCCGGCACCCTGGTGGTCGGGCCGAACCGGTCCTTCCTGCACTACATCGAGCAAGTCCTGCCCGCCCTGGGTGAGTTGGACGTCGCCCAGGCGACCGTGCAGGAACTGGTCAAGCACGTCGAGATCCGCGCCGAGGACCCGTCCGAGGCCGCCCGGCTGAAGGGCGACGCCCGGATGGCCGAGGTGCTGCGCCGGGCCGTCCGGTCCGGCATCCGCCTGCCGACCGAGCCGCTGGTGGTGGTCCGCGGCTCCCGCCGCTGGCGCCTGCCGGTGTACGAACTCACCGAGATCATCGAGGAGTTGCGCGGCCGGGAGATCCGCTACGGCGCGGCCGGCGCGGCACTGCCGCAGCGGCTGGCGCACGCGGTCCTGTTGAAGATGGAGCAGGGCGGCGAGGCCCCCGACGACCGGGTGCAGGACGCGGTGGCCCGCAACCCGCAGGTCAAGGCCCTGGTCAAGCAGTGCTGGCCGCCGGTGGACCCGGCCAAGCTGGTGCACCGGCTGCTCACCGACGCCGAGTTCCTGGCGAGTTGCGCGGACGGCATCCTGACCGAGGACGAGCAGGCCACCCTCCGCTGGGCCAAGCCCGGCCGTTCGGTGAAGACCGCACCGTGGACCGCCGCCGACGCCGTCCTGGTCGACGAGACCGCCGACCTGGTGCAGCGCACCGCCTCGCTCGGCCACGTCGTACTGGACGAGGCGCAGGACCTCTCGCCGATGCAGTACCGGGCCGTCGGCCGCCGGTGCAGCACCGGCTCGGCCACCGTGCTCGGCGACCTCGCCCAGGGCACCACCCCCTGGGCGACCGGCAGTTGGGCCGAGGCCCTGCACCACCTCGGCAAGCCGACCGCCCACATCGAGGAGCTCACCAAGGGCTTCCGGGTCCCCGAGGAGGTGATCGCGTACGCCTCCCGACTGCTGCCCGCGATCGCCCCCGGTCTGGCGCCGGCCACCTCGGTCCGCGACGCCCCCGGCTCGCTGACCCTCCGTCAGGTCGAGCCAGAGGAACTCGACTCGGCGCTGGTGACGGCCTGCCGCAGCGCCCTGCGACGCGAGGGCTCGACCGGGCTGATCGCGGCGGACGCCCGGATCCCCGCCCTCTCCGCCGCCCTCACGGCAGCCGGGCTGGCCCACCTCGAACCCGGCACCGAGACCAGCGCCGACGCCCGCCTCACCCTGGTCCCCGCCTCCCTCGCCAAGGGCCTCGAGTACGACTACGTGGTCCTCGACGAACCCGCCGCAGTGGTCGCCGGCGAACCCGACCCACGGACCGGCCTGCGCCGCCTCTACGTCGCCCTGACCCGAGCCGTCTCGGGCCTGGCCGTCCTGCACGCCCAGCCCCTCCCCGAACAGCTGCGCTGAGCGAGGAAGCTCGGGGCTCTGCTGATGTGCGGCTCCGCCGCGCGGGCGACGGTGACCTTTAGGCAGACGCTTCGGGAGAGTCAGGGGCTCGGGGAACTGCGACGCCGGCCTCGGGAAAGGTGATCGCTGCGTGGGTGGTCAGGCACTTTCGCAGTGACCCGAACGCCAGATCTCCTCGCAGTTCCCCGAGCCCCTGGGTAGTCGACCGCTGAGCACCTGCCTACGGCGCAGCCCCGAGCCCCTGGGTAGTCGACCGCTGAGCGCCTGCCCAGAACGCAGCCCCGAGCCCCTGGGTAGTCGACGGCTGAGCGCCTGCCTACGGCGCAGCCCCCGAGCCCCTGGACCCGTAAGACCGAGCGCCCTGCAAAAGAGCTATGCGTCGATCAGGCTGCGCCAGTGGGCGACCTTCGCGGCGTCGACCGGGGTGTCCCAGCCGTTGGCGCGGACCGGGCCGCCGACGTGGAAGCCGTCGAAGCCGGCGGCGCGGAGGTCGGGGATGTGTTCGGCGCGGAGGCCGCCGCCGATCAGGATCTGCTGGCGGTAGCCGGGGTCGCCCGCCTTGGCGAGTTCGCCGGCCAGCACCTCCCGGCCGTCGCTCACGCCGGCCGCGGAGCCGGAGGTGAGGAAGGTGTCCAGCCCGGGCAGGTCGCCCACGGCGGCCCGGACGGCGGCCCGGTCCGCGCTGTGGTCGATCGCCCGGTGGAAGGTCCAGCGGCAGCCGGCCACCGCCTCCGCGACGGCCCGGGTCGCGGCCAGGTCCACCGCACCCTCGGCATCCAGGAACCCGAAGACGAACTCCTCGGCACCCTCGGCCCGCAGCGCGGCGGCCCGCGCCTGCAGCTCGTCCAGGCTGCCGGGGGTGAAGCCGTCCCGGAGCCGGAGCATCACCCGGAGCGGGATGCGGACCGCGTCCCGGATGGCCACGAAGTCCGCGAGGGCGGGGGTGAGACCGTCGGCGGCGATGTCGGCGACCAGTTCGAGGCGGTCGGCACCGCCCGTCTGGGCAGCCCGGGCGTCCTCCGCCGTCAGCGCGATCACTTCGAACATTGGTCTAGACATATCGCTTACCCTGCCATATCCGGAGGCCCGTCGGCGAGCCCTCTGCACGGGAAACAGTCCGGCCCCGCCGAGGAGGGGCCCGCGCTTCCCAGCATGGCCACCGCCCGGCGGGGCCGCATCCCGCGCGGGTGTGGCCGCCGGACCGGCGTCGGGAAGAATGACCGCCATGACCACCGCGCTGCTGGACCGCTGGACCGCCCTGCTGCTCCGCACCGGAGCCACCGTCGACCCCGCGCCGTACGGGCGCGACCTGCTCGCCCGGTGGGCCGAACCGCAGCGGCACTACCACCGCACCGCGCACCTGACGGCCGTCCTGGACCAGATCGACGCCCTGGCCGGACACGCCGAGGACCCGGACGCCGTCCGGCTGGCCGCCTGGTTCCACGACGCCGTCTACAAGCCCGACCGTTCCGAGAACGAGGAGCGCAGCGCCCAGCTCGCGATCCGCGCCCTGCGCGAGGCCGGGCTGGCCGAGGCGCTGGTGGAGGAGGTCGCCCGGCTGGTCCGGCTCACCGTCGGCCACCACCCCGCCCCCGGCGACCGGAACGGCGAGGTGCTCTGCGACGCCGACCTGGCCGTACTCGGCGGCACCCCCGAGCAGTACGCCGACTACGCGGCCGCCGTCCGCACCGAGTACGGCTTCGTCCCCGAGGACGCCTTCCGGACCGGACGGGCCGAGATCCTGCGACAGCTGCTCGCGCTGCCCGCGCTCTACCGGACGGACCACGCCCGGGAGCGGTTCGACGCCCCCGCCCGCCGCAATCTGGCCGCCGAGCTCATGCTCCTGGAGCGCTGACCGGCCGGCCGGCCTTCCGCCGCCGCAGCCCGGCCGCCGTCAACCGGGCCACCAGCTCCTTGCTGCCGACCGGCTGCGCGCCGAGCCCCACCGCCTGGTCGTACCAGGCGGCCGGGATGTCGTAGTGGTCGCGCTCGAAGCCGCGCGCGGGCGCGCCCAGCCGTTCGGCGAAGGCGTGCAGTTCCTCGTACGAGACGTCGCTCACCAGGTGCGACCAGTGCTTCCCGTGCCCAGGCCAGGACGGCGGGTCGATCAGGATCACGACAGCGCACCCACCGGCGCCACCACGGCCGCCTCCTTGCCGCACACCCAGTGCGGCTCGGGCCCGAGCTCCGGCTCCACGCTCAACGCGTGCGGGTCCCCCTCGGCGGCGCACACCTCGCACAGCGGCCAGCGCCCGTACGCCTCCAGCAGCTTGTCCTGGACGTCCTGCGCGACCAGGCCGAGCACGTAGTCCGTCCCGTCCGGCCACTGCTCCAGCCACCAGCGCCGGTGCGTCACCGCGTCCTCCACCAGCGACACCACCTGCGGGTCGGCCACGTCCCGGGCGGTCAGGTCGGCGAGGATCAGCGCCCGCGCACTGTGCAGCGCGGCTTCGATGTCAGAACTCATCCGTCCATTGTCCCGCAGCCCGCCACGGAGCCGGAAACGCCGGCGGAACGCCGCAGGGCGGCCTCCCCGGTGAAGGGGAGACCGCCCTGACGGACGTTCAGAACGTTCCGATCCTCGGGAGGATCAGAAGTCCATGTCGCCACCCGGCATGCCGCCGCCCGCGGGGGCACCGGCCTTCTCGGGCTTGTCGGCGATGACGGCCTCGGTGGTGAGGAAGAGCGCCGCGATGGAGGCGGCGTTCTGCAGCGCCGAGCGGGTGACCTTGGCCGGGTCGATGATGCCCGCGGCGATGAGGTCGACGTACTCGTTGGTCGCGGCGTTCAGGCCCCAACCGGGCTGCAGGTTGCGGACCTTCTCCACGACGACGCCGCCCTCGAGGCCGGCGTTGACCGCGATCTGCTTGATCGGGGCCTCCAGCGCGACGCGGACGATGTTGGCACCGGTGGCCTCGTCGCCCTCGAGCTCCAGCTTGTCGAACGCGACCGAAGCCTGCAGCAGCGCCACGCCACCACCGGCGACGATGCCCTCCTCGACGGCGGCCTTCGCGTTGCGAACGGCGTCCTCGATGCGGTGCTTGCGCTCCTTGAGCTCGACCTCGGTCGCAGCGCCGGCCTTGATCACGGCCACGCCGCCCGCGAGCTTCGCCAGGCGCTCCTGGAGCTTCTCGCGGTCGTAGTCCGAGTCGCTGTTCTCGATCTCGGCGCGGATCTGGTTGACCCGGCCGGCGACCTGGTCGCTGTCGCCGCCACCGTCGACGATGGTGGTCTCGTCCTTGGTGATGACCACCTTGCGGGCGGTGCCCAGCAGGTCGATGCCGGCGTTCTCGAGCTTGAGGCCGACCTCCTCGGAGATCACGGTGCCACCGGTGAGGATGGCGATGTCGCCGAGCATGGCCTTGCGGCGGTCACCGAAGCCCGGGGCCTTGACGGCGACGGACTTGAAGGTGCCACGGATCTTGTTCACGACCAGGGTCGACAGGGCCTCGCCCTCGACGTCCTCGGCGATGATGACGAGCGGCTTGCCGCTCTGCATGACCTTCTCCAGCAGCGGGAGCAGGTCCTTGACCGAGCCGATCTTGGAGTTGGCGATCAGGATGTACGGGTCCTCGAAGGACGCCTCCATCCGCTCCAGGTCGGTGGCGAAGTACGCGGAGATGTAGCCCTTGTCGAAGCGCATGCCCTCGGTGAGCTCGAGCTCCAGACCGAAGGTGTTGCTCTCCTCGACGGTGATGACACCTTCCTTGCCGACCTTGTCCATCGCCTCGGCGATGAGCTCGCCGATCTGGGTGTCGGCGGCCGAGATGGAGGCCGTCGAAGCGATCTGCTCCTTGGTCTCGACATCCTTGGCCTGGGCCAGCAGCTGGTCGGAGACGGCCTTGACGGCCTTCTCGATGCCGCGCTTCAGGGCCATCGGGTTGGCGCCGGCCGCGACGTTGCGCAGACCCTCGCGCACGAGCGCCTGGGCCAGCACGGTGGCGGTGGTGGTGCCGTCGCCCGCGACGTCGTCGGTCTTCTTGGCGACCTCCTTGACGAGCTCGGCACCGATCTTCTCGTACGGGTCCTCGAGCTCGATCTCCTTGGCGATGGAGACGCCGTCGTTCGTGATCGTGGGGGCGCCCCACTTCTTCTCCAGGACGACGTTGCGGCCCTTGGGGCCGAGCGTCACCTTGACGGCGTCGGCAAGCTGGTTCATGCCACGCTCAAGGCCGCGGCGAGCTTCCTCGTCAAACGCGATGATCTTGGCCATCGGAAGTGGTCCTCCAGGACACGGTCGACTGCACCGGACCGAGGGGCGCCCGCGACGGACGGCCCTGGTGTGCGGGGGTCTTGTCCCCTACCGCTCCCGGGGGCCTCACCGACCCGGTCCGTTGTCACTCTCATGCTGCGAGTGCTAACGCCAATGATTAGCACTCTCGGGTATCGAGTGCAAGCCCAATCGTGGTAGTGACACGCAGATCCGTGATCCCGGCGGGGACGCCGACGGGCCCGTACGACGATGTCGTACGGGCCCGTCGACCAAGCAGGTGACGCCAGCTCGCGGCCGAGCCGAGGTCCCCAGGGGTTCGAAAAGGTCAGACCGCCGCGCGGACCATGTCCGCCTGCGGGCCCTTCTGTCCCTGGGAGATCTCGAACTCGACCCGCTGGCCCTCCTCGAGGGTGCGGTAGCCGTCCATCTGGATCGCGCTGTAGTGGACGAACACGTCCGCACCACCGTCGACCGCGATGAAGCCGTACCCCTTCTCCGCGTTGAACCACTTGACGGTGCCCTGAGCCATTCCGAACTCCCCTTGTGCTGTGCTGGCCCTTCGCGGACCCGCAGGATGCGGGCCCAGGTCTGAACAGGCACGCCCGAGGGAACCCCCCCTGGGCGCAGCCGCGCTCGCCGCAAGCGCCCCACCGGTGCACCGCGAGGCGACCCGGCCGACGGGTGAATGCGTCGATCGCGGCTGAATGTATCCGGACAGACGCCCTCTGCAACAGGGCCAACCTTGCCGAATTCATCGGCAGTCGAATGGGATATCGCGGGAGGAAGGCGGCAGAGCGTGGCAATTCACTCCGGGCATAGCGGACTCATCACCGCAAAATGCGGCCAGATTTCTGACGCTTGCCTGACATCTTCTGTCTCACGCGGTCCGGCGGATGTCTCAATGGCCGGACGGGCCTTGCGTACGCGATCGGCTGACGGTGCGTGGGGAGCGCGGCGGTAAGAGCGGGGATACGCCGACTTCCGTCGCACTCTACTCCCTCCCGGGTGCCCGCTTTTCCACCCGGCACAGAGCCGCGCCGCCGTCGGAAGCGGAAATAGGGATTCCGGTTCGGACGGCGGCGCGGCCGTATTCGGTGAAGTTCGGGAACTCAGCAGCCGCCGGCCACCGCGGGAATGATCGAGATGCCCGCGCCGTCCTTGATCTCGGTCGCCAGGCCCTCGGCGAAACGCACGTCGTCGTCGTTCACGTACACGTTCACGAAGCGGCGCAGCTTGCCCGCGTCGTCCAGCACCCGGGCGGCGATGCCGGGGTGGTTGGCGTCCAGGTCGGCGATGACGGCACCCAGGGTGTCGCCCTCGGCGGTGACCTCGGCGACGCCGCCGGTGTAGGTGCGCAGGATGGTCGGGATGCGGACGGTGGCGCTCATGCACGGGCTCCTAGCGGGGAGGTGGGAGGGGATCAGGCGGAGGCGAGACCGGCGGCCCGGAACGAGTCCAGGGTCGGGCGGATGGTGGTGGTCAGGCCCGCGTCGGCGACGGCGTCCAGGGTCTTCAGACCGTCCCCGGTGTTGATCGCGACGGTCTCCTTGGACGGGTCCAGCTGACCCGTCTCGACCAGCTTCTTCAGCACCCCGATGGTCACCCCGCCGGCCGTCTCGGCGAAGATGCCCTCGGTCCTGGCCAGCAGCTTGATCGCCTCGACCACCTCGGCGTCGGTCACGTCCTCCACCGCGCCCCCGGTGCGGCGGGCGATGTCCAGCACGTACGGGCCGTCGGCCGGGTTGCCGATCGCCAGCGACTTGGCGATGGTGTTCGGCTTGACCGGGCGGATCACGTCGTGGCCCGCCTTGAAGGCGGCGGAGACCGGGGAGCAGCCCTCGGCCTGGGCGCCGAAGATCCGGTACGGGCGGTCCTCGACCAGGCCGAGCTTGATCAGCTCCTGCAGTCCCTTGTCGATCTTGGTGAGCTGGGAGCCCGAGGCGATCGGGATCACCAGCTGCTCCGGCAGCCGCCAGCCGAGCTGCTCGCAGATCTCGTACGCCAGGGTCTTCGAGCCCTCGCCGTAGTACGGCCGGAGGTTGACGTTGACGAAGCCCCAGCCCTCGCCGGCCGGGTCGCCGATCAGCTCCGAGCAGAACCGGTTCACGTCGTCGTAGTTGCCCTCGATGCCGACCAACTCGCCGCCGTAGACCCCGGCCATCACGACCTTGCCCTGCTCCAGGTCGTGCGGGATGAAGACGCAGGACTTGAAACCGGCCCGGGCCGCGGCCGCGCCGACGGCGCCGGCCAGGTTGCCGGTGGAGGAGCACGACAGGGTGGTGAAGTTGAACGCGCGCGCCGCCTCGATGGCGCAGGCGACCACCCGGTCCTTGAAGGAGTGGGTCGGGTTGCCCGAGTCGTCCTTGACGTGCAGCTGGGCGGTGAAGCCGAGCTCGCGGCCCAGGTTGTCGGCCTTCACCAGCGGGGTCCAGCCCGGGTTCAGGTTCGGCTTGCCCGCCACGTCGGCCGGGACGGGCAGCAGCGGGGCGTACCGCCAGATCGAGGCCGGACCGGCCTCGATCCGCTTGCGCAGCTCCTCGGCGGAGTCGGAGCCGAAGTCGTACGCGATCTCCAGCGGGCCGAAGCACTCGACGCAGGCGAAGCTCGGGCCGAGCGGGAATCGGGTGCCACACTCGCGACAGGACAGGGCGGCAGCGGGGCCGAGGTCGACGGTCGGGGCGGCAGAAACAGCGGTAGCCATGATGGCGGAGGCCTCTCTCCTCATCTTCCCCGTGACGCGGTCGCGCCACAGGACGGAATTGGCACCTGTCCCGCCGGATGACCACTGCTGGGCCGACCGTGCGAGAAGGTTGCCGGGACTTCGACGGGCCGTTCCCTCAGTCCCTCTGGATGAGCTCTGTGAAGTTGTGGTCCTGCTCTCCGGCCGACCCCGACGTGCGAAGGTCTGACCGCAGTACGAAGACTGTATCCGAAGGCGCCGGGCAGGGAACCGCGCGTCCGAGTCGCGAGATGCCCCGTCCCGAGAACGCCAGTCCGACCACTCAGCCCGAGGAGAACAGACGTGCCCGACCAGCCGACCCCGGCCGACCCGCCCGAGGAGCTGCTGCCGGAGGTGGCCGACTGGCTGCACCGGCGCTCCTGGACGACGGCCGACCGGCCGCCGGCCGACCTGCTCACCGCCAAAAGGGCGGCCGGCCCGGCCGGGACGGTCAGCGTGGTGCTGCCCGCCCTCGACGAGGAGTCCACGGTCGGGGAGATCGTCCGGGTGATCCGGCGCGAGCTGATGGAGCGGCTGCCGCTGGTGGACGAGATCGTGGTGGTCGACTCGGGCTCGGCCGACCGGACGGCGCAGACCGCCGCCGCGGCGGGTGCCCGGGTGGTGCACCGGGACGACGTACTGCCCCGGCTGCCGGCCGCCCCGGGCAAGGGCGAGGTGCTCTGGCGCTCGTTGCTGGTCACCTCCGGCGAGATCGTCTGCTTCATCGACGCGGACCTGCGGGAGTTCGACCCGGCCTTCGTCTCCGGCATCGTCGGGCCGCTGCTGACCGATCCGGCGATCCAGCTGGTGAAGGCGATGTACGACCGGCCGCTGGAGACCGCGGGCGCGGTGGTCCCGGCCGGGGGCGGGCGGGTCACCGAGCTGGTGGCGCGGCCGCTGCTGAATCTGCACTGGCCCCAACTGGCCGGGTTCGTCCAGCCGTTGGGGGGCGAGTACGCCGCCAGGCGGTCGCTGCTGGAGCAGCTGCCGTTCCCGACCGGGTACGGCGTCGAGCTCGGCCTGCTGGTGGACGCGCTCGACCGGGTCGGCCTCGACGCGCTGGCCCAGGTGGACGTCGGGGTCCGGCACCACCGGCACCAGGACGGCCAGGCGCTCGGCCGGATGGCGGCCACCATCTACCGCACCGCCCTGGACCGCCTGGACCGCACCCACCGCCTCAAGACCACCCCCGCCCTGGTGCACCCCCTGCTCACCCAGTTCACCCGCGACCCCGCCACCCGCGAGTTCACCGCCCACACCCACCCGGTCGGCGCCCTCGAACGCCCCCCGATGCTCACCGTCCCGGAGTACGTCCGGCAGACCGGGGCTCGGGACGCTGCTGACTCTTAGGCAGGCGATCGGGCATCAACGGTCCAGGGGCTCGGGGCTCTGTCGATGTGCGGCTCCGCCGCGCGGGCGACGCCGACCTTTTAGGCAGGTGCTTCGGAAGAGTCAGGGGCTCGGGGAACTGCGACGCCGGCCCTTGCAAGGTGATCGTCGCGTAGTGGTCAGGGACTTTCGCCGTGACCCGAACGCCAGATCTCCTCGCAGTTCCCCGAGCCCCTGGGTAGTCGACCGCTGAGCGCCTGCCAACAGCGCAGCCCCGAGCCCCCTGGACCGTAGACCCGAGCGCCCTGCCGGAGGCACAGGCGCGGTAGGGGGCCGGCTCGGGTGGTTTGGGTGACCCGGGGCGAGGCAGAGTTGAGACATGGCCGATCACGCGACCGAACGTTCGAATCCGACCGGGGCCGCCCCCATCCTGGTGGCCTCCAACCGAGGGCCGGTGTCCTTCACCGCCGAGGACGACGGCTCGCTGACCCTGCGCAGAGGCGGTGGCGGCCTGGTCTCGGGCCTGTCCGCGATCGACGACCCGTCCGCCGTCTGGGTCTGCGCCGCGCTCTCCGAGGCGGACCGGACGGCGGCCCGCCGCTCCCCCGACGGCCGGCTGGACCTCGGCGGGTTCGAGGTCGGCGGCCAGGCCGTCCGGATGCTGGACATCGATCCCGGCACCTTCGCCCGGGCCTACAACGGCGTGGCCAACTCCACCCTCTGGTTCGTCCACCACCTGCTGTACGAGACCCCGGTGGCGCCGGTCTTCGACGACCGGTTCCGCCGCGAGTGGGACTCCTACCGGACGTACAACACCGCCTTCGCCGAGGCGCTGGCCGCCGAGGCGGCGCCGGGTGCCGCGGTGCTGATCCAGGACTACCACCTGTCCCTCGCGCCGGACCGACTCCGGCAGCTGCGGCCGGACTTGAAGATCGGTCACTTCTCGCACACCCCGTGGGCCCCGCCCGAGTACTACCGGATGCTGCCGGACGACGTGGCCGCCGACGTGCTGACCGGCATCCTCGGCGCGGACCGTGCCGCGTTCCTGACCCGCCGCTGGGCGCTGGCCTTCGCGGACTGCTGCGAGGCGGTGCTCGGCGCCACCGTGGACCGGTCCGCGCTGACCGTGACGCACGCCGGCCGGACCACCCGGCTGGGCGTGCACGCGCTCGGCGCGGACGCCGACTTCCTCCGCGAGCGGTCCCGCCGGCCGGACGTGGACGCCCGGCTGGCCACCCTGAAGGAGGCCGTCGGGCCGCGCAGCACGATCGTCCGGGTGGACCGGACCGAGCTGAGCAAGAACATCGTCCGCGGCCTGCTGGCCTACCGGCACCTGCTGCGCTCCCGCCCCGAGTGGCTGGACCGAGTGGTGCACATCGCGTTCGCCTACCCGTCCCGGCACGACCTGCCGGAGTACCGGGAGTACACCGCCGCGGTGCAGCGGATCGCCCAGGAGATCAACGACGAGTTCGGCACCGCGTCCTGGCAGCCGCTGATCCTGCACGTGAACGACGACTTCCCGCGCTCGCTGGCCGCGTACCGGCTGGCCGACGTGGCGCTGGTCAACCCGATCCGGGACGGGATGAACCTGGTCGCCAAGGAGGTGCCGGTGGTCTCCGACCAGGGCTGCGCCCTGGTGCTGTCCCGGGAGGCCGGCGCCTACGCCGAGCTGGCCGAGGACGCCCTCACGGTGAACCCGTACGACGTGATCGAGACCGCCGACGCACTGCACCGGGCGCTCACCATGCCGACGGCCGAACGGACCGAGCGCACCAAGCGGCTGGCCGCCGCCGCCACCGCCCTGCCGCCGCAGCAGTGGTTCCTGGACCAGCTCGCGGCGCTCCGCGAGTAGCCCGGGAACCACTGCCGTCGGGTCAGGCGGCGAACCCCCCGTCCACGCTGATCGCGGCCCCGGTGACGTACCGGCCGTCCGGCCCGGCCAGGAACGCCACGGTGGCCGCGATCTCCGCCGACTCGGCGTAACGCCCCAGTGCCGTGAAGCCGTTCACCGTCTCGGCGAACGGCCCTTCGGCCGGGTTGGCCTCGGTGTCGGTCGGGCCGGGGTGGACCAGGTTGACGGTGATGCCCCGGGGGCCGAGCTCCCGGGCCAGCCCCTTGACCATGCCGATCTGGGCGGTCTTGCTCGCCGCGTACAGGGCGAGGCCGGGGAAGACCACCCGCTCGGCCACGTTGCTGCCGATGCCGATGATCCGGCCGCCCTCGGCCAGGTACGGCAGCGCCGCCTGCGCGGCCACCAGCGGCGCCCGCACGTTCACCGCCAAGGTGCGGTCCAGCAGGTCGAGTTCGAGCTCCTCCAGCGGGCCCATCGGGAACACCGCCGCGTTGTTCACCAGGATGTCCAACCGGCCGAAGGCCGCGGCGGTCCGGTCCACGGCGGCCCGGACCGCCGCCGGGTCCGCGCTGTCGGCCCGGATCGCCAGCGCCCGCCGGCCGAGCTTCTCGACCTGCTCGACCACCTGCCCGGCCCGCTCCGCGTTCCGTTCGTACGTCAGCGCCACGTCGGCGCCCTCCTCGGCCAGCCGGTGCACCACGGCCGCGCCGATCCCCCTGCTGCCGCCGGTCACCAGGGCCACACGTCCCTCAAGTCGCTTCATGGGTAACAGCATTGCCGTCGGAGCGGGGACCTTCCGGCGGCATTCGGACCTCGCGTTCCGGGGTGCGGCGTCACCACGACCTCCGCACCCCGGAACGACGGTCAGCCGGCCACTCCGACCACGACCGCCTGACCCGGCGTCACCTTGACGTTGAGGTAGCTGTAGGTGACGCCGTGCTCGACCTTGGTCAGCGCGGCCTTCGCGGCGCCGTTCACGGTCAGCGTCGGGTGGCTGCCGACGAACCTGGCCTCCCAGGTGTAGGTCCGGGACGCCGAGCGGTTGGTCAGGGTGGAGCTGGTGGCGCCGTCGTGCCGCAGGCTGACGGTGTCCTTGCCGACCGGGATGTCGTCGACCTGGACCCAGTCCATCCCGGCGGGCAGCCGGGACTGGGTGGTCAGCTTGCGGTTGGCGGCGTCCGGGTCGAGCCCGAGCAGGCCGGAGACGGTCTGGCCGACCAGCGTGAAGGAGACCTCGGGGTAGTCGCCGTTCGGGCCCTGCGAGGCGTTCACGTGCTGGACGTCGCGCTGGTCGTAGACGTACCGCATCCACTTCCAGGCCGCGTCGTTGCGGTTGTTGTTGAAGAAGGTGTCCGGCAGGTAGGTGAACGCCTCGATGTTGGACGGGCCGTCCGGCCCGGCGGCCTGGGCGTCGATGTAGTCCAGGTAGGCGTCGTTCCGCGGACCGGCGTCGATGATCTTCTTCATCGGCATGAACCAGCTGTTCTCCAGGCCCCAGCCCTTGAACGCGGTGCCGTCGAGCGAGTAGGCCCGGACCATGCCGGCGCCCGAACCGGTGCCGCTCCACTCCGCGTTGAAGTACTGCTTGAGCGCCGCCGCCTGCTGCTCCGCCCGGGCGGCCAGGGCGGTGTCGCCCTTCGCCTTGGCCAGGGCGGCCACCGCCAGGTACGCCTGGTACTGGGCCGCGATGCCGTCGCCGGCCTCGGCGAGCTTCTCGTTGCCCTGCTCGTTGTAGCTGGCGGTGCCGGAGAAGATGCCCTTGCCGGTGCCCTCGGCGACCTGCACCGGGCCGTTGCCCTTGGCCGCGTTGTGCAGGTCGACGAACTCCTTGGTGGTGTGCTGGTAGAAGTCCCAGAACACCTGGTCGTCGACGTACGCCGGGTCGCCGCTCCAGCGGTACGCCTGGGCCGCCTTCTCCACCAGCTCGAACGGGGCGGGCACCTCCCGGACGAAGGAGTTGGGGTTGCGGTAGTCGATGCCCAGGTAGGTGCCGGTGTCGAAGTTCTGGGCCCAGACCGGGTAGTACTTGTGCACCTCGGTCGCGGAGGCAGCGAAGGAGTGCAGCATGTTCCGGTTCTCGGCGGTCAGGCCGAGCACCTGGGCGCCGACCACCTGGTGCGCCATGTCCCGGGAGTAGTAGCCGCTGCGGTTGGCGTACCCGGCCCAGTAGGACGCGCCGTAGGTGGCGGTGCCGGTGCCGAAGCGGTTGTTCTCGTCGACGTTCACCGGGCCGGTCGAACCGGGCAGCATCACCCAGCTGTTGGCCTTCCGCTTGGCCCAGTCGAACATCTCGACGACCTTCGGGTCGGAGGAGCTGATCCGGGGGTCGGCCGGGGCCGCCGGGGAGATCATCACGTCGTCCACGTTGAGCCAGCCGTCGCCGGACTCGAAGGCGATCTCCAGCTTGTCGCCCTTGGCCACCGAGACCCGGCTGACGGTGTGCCGGGAGTACTCGTACCGCTCCGGCACGGTGACCGCGCCCGCCTCGACGCCGTTCACCCGCACCACGAAGCGCCCGTTCGGGCCGCCGGTCGCGATCCAGGCCGAGATGTCGTACCGGCCGGCCGTCGGGGCGGTCAGGGTCTGCCCGACCCGGAAGCCGCGGCCGCCGTCCAGGTACGCCAACTTGGCTCCACCGTGCGGGTAGTTGGTGGCGACACCCGCGCCCGAGGGGGTGAACTCCCAGCCCCTGGTGCCCAGCTCGAACCCGGGGTTGAGGACCGTCGGCACCTTGGCGGCGGCAGGGGCGGCACTGGCCACCGCCAGGGTCTGCGGGACGAGCGGTATCAGCAGTGCGAGAGCGGTGAGCAGCGGCAGTCTGGTGCGTCGCATCAGGGTCTCCAGGTCTCTCCGTTGAGGGAGCGCCGACGCTAACAGCGAGCCGGGCGGGCTTTCAATGCACCGGGGCAAGAATTCTCGCCACCCTGCACGATCCCGAAGAAAGTTTTCACCCATCCATTGCAAGCCGACTCCACTCGTTGCTAACGTCCAGCCCGTCAGACCCCCACCCTCGAAAGGCACCACCATGGCCACCCTGGACCGACGCGGACTGCTCAGACTCGGCGGCGCCCTCACGGTCGGCGCCGGGCTCGCCGCGTGCTCCGGCACCGGCACCGGCACCGACGGCGGCGGCGCCGGGGACGCCCGCAAGGGCGAGATCACCGTCTGGAGCTGGCAGGGCCCGGCGGCCCAGCTCAAGGCGCTGCTCCCGGAGTTCAACAAGACGTACCCGGACATCAAGGTCACCGTCCAGGACATCGGCAACCCGGCGATCTGGGACAAGATCACCACCGGGCTGGCGGCCGGCGGCAGCGGCCTGGCCGACGTGCTGCACATCGGGGTGGACTACCTGCCCGGCTACGTGGAGAAGTTCCCGGCCGGCCTGGCCGACCTCGGCCCGCTCGGCGCCACCAAGTACAAGGACGCCTTCGCCCAGGGCCTGTGGCAGACCGTCGCCCCGCAGAGCCGGGTCAACGCCCTGCCGTGGGAGGCCAATTCGGGTGGCTTCTACTACCGGGCCGACCTCTTCGAGAAGGCCGGCGTGGACGTCGAGTCGCTGGGCACCTGGGACGAGGTGATCGAGGCGGGCAAGAAGCTCAAGGCCGCCACCGGCGCGTTCCTGCTCGGCATCGACAAGCCCGCCTCGCAGCCCGACGCGGCCAACTTCTTCCAGCTGCTGCTCCAGCTCCAGGGCAAGTTCTACTTCACCATGGACGGCGCGATCACGCTGGACTCCCCCGAGGCCGTCACCGCGCTCACCCTGATCAAGAAGATGAACGACGCGGGCCTGGTCAGCGACCTGTCCGGCGGCTGGAGCGCGCTGGAGAACTCGATCAAGCAGGGCACCGCCGCGGTGCTGCCCTGGCCGACCTGGTTCGGCGGCATCATCGAGGGCCTGGTCCCGCAGGAGGCCGGCAAGTGGAAGGTCCGGCTCCCCCCGGCCGTCCGCCGCGGCGGCTCCACCGCCGCCACCGTCAACTCCACCCACCTGGCGATCGCCGGCTCCAGCAAGCAGCAGGCCGCCGCCTGGACCTTCATCGAGTACGTGCTCACCAAGCCGTCCTCGCAGGTCTCGATCTACCGGGGCAAGGGCATCGCGCCGGCCCTGATGGCCGCGTACGACGACTCGGTCTTCCACGAGCCCTCGGCGTTCTTCAGCGGCCAGAAGAAGGGCGAGATCTTCCTCGACGCCCTGAAGGCCCCCTCCCCGGCCTTCAACTACTCCGCCGACTACGCCCGCGCGCTCAAGGTGGTCACCGACGCCCAGACCAAGGTGCTGCTCAAGGGCGCCGACCCGGCCGAGGTGCTGAAGCAGGCCGCCGACCAGCTGGCCCAGCAGACCGGGCGCAAGGTCGTGCGATGACCCGTCGCACCATGCCCTACCTGTTCGTGCTCCCGGCGGTGGTGCTGTTCGCCGCTTTCAAGCTCTACCCGATCCTCGCCTCGTTCCGGCTCAGTCTCTTCAAGCAGTCGGGCGGGGTGGAGACCTTCGCCGGTCTCGACAACTACGCCCGGCTGCTGGACGACTCGCTGTTCTGGACCGCGCTCGGCAACAGCGCGGTGATCCTGGCGGTCCAGGTCCCGCTGATGCTGGCCCTGGCAACCGGCCTCGCGGTCGCCTTCAACTCCAGTCTACTGAAGGCCCGTTCGGTGTTCCGGCTGGGCTTCTTCCTGCCGATGGTGACCGGCCTGGTGGCGTACGGGATCGTCTTCTCGGTGCTGCTCAACCAGCAGTACGGGCTGGTCAACTGGCTGGTCGGGACCGACATCCCGTGGCTGACCGACCCGCTGCTGGCCAAGGTCTCCCTCGGTCTGGCGCTCACCTGGCACTACACCGGCTACAACGCGGTGATCCTGCTGGCCCGGCTGCAGACCGTCCCGACCGAGCTGTACGACGCGGCGGCGGTGGACGGCGCCGGGGCCTGGGGCGCGTTCCGGCACGTCACGCTGCCCGGGCTGCGGCCCGCGCTGCTGCTGACCACCGTGCTCTCCACCATCGGCACCCTGCAACTCTTCGACGAGCCCTACGTGCTGACCGGCGGTGGGCCCGACAACGCGACCCTGACGATCGGCATGTACCTCTACCAGAACGCGTTCAAGTACTTCGACTTCGGCTACGCCTCGGCCATCGCCTACGCGCTGGCCCTGCTGATCGGGGCGCTCGGCCTGCTCCAGTTCAAGGTGCTCGGAGGGAAGTCGTGAAGCTCCGCAGCCTCACCCTGACCTGGTCGCTGGCCATCACCCTGGCCGCCGTCCTGGTCCCGTTCTACTGGCTGGTGATCGCCGCCACCCACAGCACCCAGGAGATCTTCCGGACCCCGCCGCCGCTGCTCCCCGGCGGGCACCTGCTGGACAACCTGAACAACCTTCAGGAGAAGGCCGACTTCGGCCGGGTGGTGCTCAACTCGCTCGGCATCGCGACCGTCTACACCCTGCTCGCCGGGACGGTCTGCACCCTGGCCGGCTACGGCTTCGCCAAGTTCCGGTTCCGGGGCCGGGAGCCGCTGTTCGGACTGCTGATGCTCGGGCTGGTGATCCCGGCCCAGGTCACCCTGGTCCCGCTGTTCAAGCTGATGGCCGAGCTCCAATGGCTGGACACCTACCAGGCCGTGCTGCTGCCCAACCTGGCCCTGCCGTTCGGGATCTTCCTGATGCGGCAGTCGATGGCCGCGCTGCCGGACGAACTGCTGGACTCCGGCCGGGTGGACGGCTGCGGGGAACTGCGGCTGTTCCTCCGGGTCGCGCTGCCGCCGATGCGGCCCGCGCTCGCCGCGCTCGCCATCTTCCTCTTCCTGTTCCAGTGGAACGAGTTCATCTGGCCGTTGATCGTGCTCCGTTCCGAATCCTCGCTGACCATCCCGGTCGCGCTCGCCTCCCTCCAGGGCGTCGACGACACCGACTACGGCGCGATCCTGGCCGGTACGGCGATCGCCGCACTGCCGATGGCCGCGCTCTTCCTCGCCCTCCAGCGGCACTTCGTGTCGGGGCTGCTCGCCGGGGCGGTGAAGGAATGAGCGTCGACCAGGAGGCGGTCACCACCGCCGAGCTGGCTCCGGCCACCTTCGAACCGCTGCTCGACCAGGTCTCCATCGCGGCCCCGAACGGCCACTGGTCCAGCACCGAACTCCCTTCCGGCATCCGGCTGGTGGCCGTCGAGGCGGCCGCCGGGCCGGTCGAGGTCCGGCTCACCGTCCCGCTCGGCGACGCCGCCGGGTACTGGCACCCGCAGGGCGGCTGGCGGCGCACGCTGCCCGCCGACTGGGAGGGCCGGGCCAAGGTCTCGCTGGTGGACGCACTCGCCACCGGCTGCCTGTTCGACCACGCGGGCGCCACCCTGCTGACCTTCGCGGCGGCCGACCCGGTGCCCGAGGCCGAGCTCCGGTTCGGCGTCTCGGAGGAGACCGACAGCTACGTGGTGCAGCTCCGGCTGCCGCCCTCCACCGACCCGCACCGCCTGCTCTTCGTGCCCCGATCGACCAGCGTGGCCGAGGCCATGCGGGCACTACGCGGCTGGTACGCCGCCGGGATCGACCCGATGCCGGTGCCCGAGGGCGCCCGTACCCCGGTCTACTCGACCTGGTACGCCTTCAACCAGCAGGTGGACGCCGAAGCGGTCGAGCAGGAGGCCGTCCTGGCCGCCCGGCTCGGCTTCGGCGCACTGATCCTGGACGACGGCTGGCAGCTCGGCGGCCAGGGCCGGGGCTACGCCGGCTGCGGCGACTGGCGCCCCGATCCGGCCAAGTTCCCCGATCTGGCCGCGCACGTCGGCCGGGTCCGCGACGCCGGCCTGCACTACCTGCTCTGGACCGCCCCACTGCTGGTCGGCCCGCACTCCGCGGCCTACCGCAGGTGGGCCCCCACCGTCCCGGCCACCGTGCCGGGGGCGTACGTGCTGGACCCGCGCCTGCCCGAGGTCCGCCGGCACGTGGTCGAGCTCTGCGCCTCCCTGGTGCGGGAGTTCGGGGTGGACGGGCTGAAGCTGGACTTCCTCGACGAGGCGATGGTGCACGCCGGGGACGGCGGCCCGGACGTCGGCCGGGCGATGACGGTGCTGCTCGCCGAACTGCGGGCGGAGCTGGAACCGATCCGGCCCGGACTGCTGCTGGAACTGCGGCAGCCCTACGTCGGGCCCGGCATGGCCCCCTACGGGAACCTGCTGCGCTCCTTCGACTGCCCGGCCGACTCCACCGCCAACCGGGTCCGCACCATCGACACCGCCTTCCTGGCGGTCGGCGGCGCGGTCCACTCCGACATGCTGCTCTGGCCGCCGGAGGCTCCGGCGCACAGCGCGGCCCGGCAGTTGATCGGCGCCCTGCACTCGGTACCGCAGGTCTCCGTCCGGCTGACCCGGCTGTCGGAGGAGCACCGGGCCACCGTGGCGTTCTGGCTCGGGCAGTGGCGCCGGCTGCGCGACACCCTGCTGGACGGCGAGGTCGAACCGGGCCGCCCTGACGAGCTGTACCCCGTGGTGCGGGCCACCGGCGACGGGTTCCAGCTGGTCAGCGTGCACTCCGAACAGGTGGTACCGGTCGTGCTGACCCCCGCTCAGGAACTCGTCCTGGTGAACGGTTCGGCGGCGGACCGGCTGATCCTGGAGGTGGCCGAGCCGGGCGGTTCGGCCGAACTCGCAGTTCACGGCCCCACCGGCCGTATCATCGAACGGAGTCGGCTCACGCTGCCGCCCGGCCTGCACAGCCTGCCGGTGCCACGCTCGGGCCTGGCCACTCTCAGCAGCTTGGAAGGGACGGCATGAAGGTCGGTATCACCGAACTAGCGGCTCGCGCGGGTGTCAGCGAGGCGACCGTCAGCCGGGTGATCAACCGACGGCAGGGGGTCGCCAAGAAGACCCGGGACGCGGTCGAGCAGGCGATGGCCGAACTCGGCTACGAACGCGCCACCCCCGGCCAGTTGGTGGCCGTGGTGACGGAGCACATCTCCAACCCGTTCTTCGCGGACGTGGCCGAACGGATCGAGTCCGCGCTCGCCCCGCACGGGCTCAAGATGGTGCTCTGCCCCGCCTTCCCCGGCGGGGTGCAGGAGCGCGACTTCGTCACCGCGCTGGTCGACCGGGGCGTCGCGGCGGTGGTCTTCCTCTCCGCCAGCAACACCCTGGAGGGCGCCGACACCGAGACGTACGAGCTGCTGCGGGACCGCCGCATCCCGTACGTCGGCGTGAACGGCCAGTTCGAGGACGGCCACCCGGCCCCGGTCTTCTCCACCGACGACGCGCTCGCCGCCGAGCTGGCCGTGGACCACCTCTACCGGCTCGGCCACCGCCGGATCGGGATGGCCTCGGGCCCGGCCGGGAACCACCCGGCGGACCGGCGGGTGGCGGGCTTCATGACCGCGATGACCCGGCGCGGGCTGGCCGACGCCGAGCAGTGGGTGATCCGGCAGTCCTACACCGTCGAGGGCGGGCAGGCGGCGGCCGCCGCCCTGGTCCAGAAGGGCGCCACCGCGATCGTGGCGGCCAGCGACTTCATGGCCCTCGGCGCCATCCGCGGGGTCCGGCGGCAGGGCCGCGCGGTCCCCGAGGACGTCTCGGTGGTCGGCTACGACGGCACGATGATCACCGAGTTCACCGACCCGCCGCTGACCACCGTCCGGCAGCCGGCCGACCGGCTGGCCCTGGAGGTCGGCCGGAGCGTGCTCGCCCTGGTGGCCAACCGGCCCGTCCCGGTGGGCGAGTTGCTGTTCGACCCCGAGCTGGTGATCCGGTCCACCACGGCGGCGGCGCCGAGCTAGTGCCGGGCGCCGGCGCTAGAGCTCAACCGCCAGCGCCGCCAACAGCTCCGCCACACCGACCGGGCCCGCCACCAACAGGTCGGCCCGGTCGGCCAGTTCGGTGACCGGGTGCTCGCCCGTGGTGGCCGAGCTGCACACCAGCACGGCCGGGTGCCCCTCGGCCCGGCGCTGCTCCAGCGCGGCGTACGCGGGCAGGTCCCCGAGGTCGTCCCCGGCGTACAGCACCGGGCCGGGCGGGCGTTCGGCCAGGAACGCGGTCAGCGCCCCGCCCTTGTCCACCCCCGGCGGCCGGAGCTCCAGCACGTACCTGCCCGGCTCCACCAGCAGTCCGTGGGCCGCCGCCAACTGCTCCAGCGGGGCTCGCAGTTGCTCCAGGACGCGCTGTGGGTCCGCGGTCCGACGGGTGTGCACGGCCAGGGCGCGGCCCTTGTCCTCGATCCAGGTGCCGTCCGGGGCCCCCGACTCGGCCAGCAACACCGGTAGTTGCTCCCGTACGGCGGCCACTCCCGGCGGTGGCGGCGGCGCGGTCAGCACCCCCGCCTCCCAGCGCTCGGCGCCGTACTGGCCCAGCACGGTGAACCGCTCCAGCCCCGCGAAGCCGCCGTACTCGACGGCCACCGCGGCCGGACGGCCCGTCACCACCACCACGGCGCCCAGCAGGGGGGCCAGCGCCTCCAGTGCGGCCACCGCGGCGGGGTGGGCCCGGGCCTGGTCCGGATCCGCCACGATCGGGGCCAACGTGCCGTCGAAGTCCAGCGCCACCACGGCGGACCTCGGCTCGGCCAACAACGCGGCCAGCCCGGCCCGGCCGGCGGACGTACTCGGCTCAGGAATACCCATGCCCCGACCATACGGGCTCGAAGCCGCACATTCGGCAGGCGCCCGAGCATCTAGGTCAGGGGCCACGGCGCTGCGCTGTTGGCAGGCGCTCAGCCACTTACGGCCCAGGGGCTCGGGGCTGCGCTTTTGGCAGGGCGTTCGGTTGCACTGTCCAGGGGCTCGGGGAACTGCGAGGAGATCTGGCGTTCGGGTCACAGACGAAAGTGCCTGGCCGCCCCTGAACGGATCACCTGTTCCGAGGCCGGCGTCGCAGTTCCCCGAGCCCCTGACCGTAGATCCGGAGCACCTGCCAAAAAGTCGGCGTCGCCCACGCGGCGGAGCCGCACAACAGCGCCGTAGGCGGCTGAGCGCCCTGCCAGAAGGCCGGCGTGCCACACGTCAGCGCTCCGCGCGTTTTGCGTCGCGGACCCTGCGGAGGCGGTTGACCAGGACCGGGGCGTGGGCGAGGGCCTCCTGGCGATCCAGCAGGCGGTTGAGGATCTGGTAGTAGCGGGTGGCCGAGAGGTCGAGTTCCTCCCGGACGGCGCGTTCCTTGGCGCCGGTGGTGCGCCAGGTGCGGCTCTCCAAGGCGAGCACGGCGAGCTCGCGGTCGGTCAGCTCGGACATGGGCGGGTCACCTCCACTTACGGGGTGTCATTCTGCCCGGTCAGGCCGACACAGTGTGCCGCCCCCGCCGTCGGGGCGGGGGCGTTAGCGTCGGGTGCCATGACCAACAGTTTCGCTCTGAACATCCCCGACGCCGAGCTCGAGCCAGACCCGCTGGACCCGGCGCAGATCGTCTCCGGCTCCCCGGAGGTCTCCGGCAAGGTGGTCTGGGAGTCGCCGGACGGCCGCCGGATCCGCGGCATCTGGCAGATCACCCCGGGCGTGGTGACCGACACCGAGGCCGACGAGATCTTCGTGGTGATCAGCGGCCGGGCCACCATCGCGTTCGAGAACGGCAGCGTGCTGGAGGTCGGCCCGGGCGACCTGGCCGTGCTGGCCGAGGGCGACCGGACCACCTGGACGGTGCACGAGACCCTCCGCAAGGCGTACGCGATCGACCTCGGCGCCGACGGCTAGACCTACTTGCGCGCCTCGGCGGCGGCTTCGGCGGCGAAGCCCTGGAGCTTGGAGAGCGTCTCGGCCCCGCCGTCCTTTACCGCGCCGCCGATCTCCTTCTTCAGCTGCTCGCTGACCTTCCCCCAGGACGGCTCGGCGTACGGGTAGAAGTGGGCGTCCGGCAGGGCGTCCAGGAAGGGCTTGAGGTCGGCGTGCGCGGCGTCGGCGGTCATGTCGACGCGGGCGTCCTGGGTGACCGGCAGCATGTTGTAGGTCTCGTAGAACTTCATGGTGTTCTCCTTCTGGTAGGCGAAGGAGAGGAACTTCTTGATCTCGGCGCGGTGCCCGTTGGCCTTGAAGGCCATCATCCAGTCGGCCACCGCGAAGCTGGCCGCCTTGGACTGCGGGTCCTTGCGCGGGATCGCCGCCAGGCCGTAGTCGATCTTCCCGGTGACCGCCTTCTGGACCAGCGCGGGGTGGCCGTTGAGCATCGCGACCTTGCCCGCCGCGAAGTCCGCGAAGGCGGTCTTGCGGTTCACCGTGCCGGGGTCGGCGTAGGTCAGGCCGTCCTTGACCAGGTTGGTGCGCAGCCACTCGAAGGTGGCCCGGTTCTGCGTGCTGTCGATGCTGTAGTTGCCCGCGTCGTCGGCCAGTCCGCCGCCGCCGCTCATCGTCCACATCAGCGACTCGGCCTGCGCCTCCTCGGGGCCGAGCGGCAGTCCGTACGGGACCACGCCTGGCACCTTCTGCTTGATCAGCTTGGCGTCCTTGCGCAACTCCTCCCAGCTGGCGGGGGGTTGGCTGATGCCGGCCTTCTCGAAGATCGCCTTGTTGTAGAAGAAGGCGCGCGAGGAGGCGATGAACGGGATGCCGTACTGGCTGCCCAGTACCTGGCCGGCCTTGGCGAACGCGTCGATCGTGTTGACCTGGGCGTCGATGGTGAGCACCTCGCTCACCGGGTACAGCCGGCCGGCCGCGACCTGGTCGGCGTAGCCGCCGGTCTGCAGCATGTCCGGGATCCGGCCGCTCTTCAGCAGTTCGCCGACCCGCTTGTCGATGTCGTCCCAGATCACCACTTCGAGGTCGACCTTGATGCCGGAGTTGGCCTGCTCGAACCGCTTGACCAGGTCGTTCCAGTACAGGCTGGAGGTGTTCGCCGGGCTGTCGCCGTAGTCGGCCACCACCAGGCGCAGGGTGACGTCACCGCCGGAGCCGAGCACGTTCGAACCGCAGCCGCTGAGCAGCAGCGCGGTGGAGGCGGCGAGCGCCGTCAAGGGCAGGACGGGCTTCCGGGTAGCGCTGAACAACGGGGGACCACCTTCGGGGGGAGGAGGAGCGTCGGCCACCCTCTCAGCGCCGGGTACTACTGGTCCAGACCTCTGGCCGGGGTAGTTACCCAATCTCCGCCGCCGTTGCGCTCCTTGCAACGACAGGCGCCGTTCAGACCGCGATCACCCGGACTCCGGCCTCCGTGAAGGCGGCGGTCAACTCCGGGCCGATCCCGGTGTCGGTGACCAGCGCCGAGACCTGGTCGAGCCCGCAGATCCGGGCGAAGGCGCGGTGCCCGAGCTTGGAGGAGTCGGCCGCCACCACCACCCGGCGGGCCCGGTCGGCGAGCAGCCGGTTGACGCTCGCCTCGCCCTCGTTGTGCGCGGTCGCACCGTGCTCGGCGTCGAACGCGTCCACGCCCAACACCGTGATGTCGAGCGTGAGTTCGTTCAGCACCAGGGAGGCCAGCGGCCCGATCAGCTCGTACGACTGCGGCCGGGCCACGCCGCCGGTCAGCACGATCTTCACCTGCGGACGGACCGTCAACTCGTTGGCGATGTTGACCGCGTTGGTGACGATGGTGACGCCGGGGCCGGCCCCCTCGGGCTCCGGGCGGACCGCCAGCGCGCGGGCCACCTCGGTGGTGGTGGTGCCGCCGTTCAGGCCCACCACCTCACCGGGGGCGACGAGTTCGGCCACCGCGGCGCCGATCCGCTGTTTGGCGTCGGCATTGCGGGCGGTCTTGTAGCGCAGCGGCAGATCGTACGAGACATTGTGAGCAACCGCCCCGCCACGGGTCCTGGTGACCATCTGCTGGCGGGCCAGTTGGTCCAGGTCGCGCCGGATGGTCGCGGCCGACACGTTCAGCGCCTCGGCGGCCTCCTCGACCTCCAACTTGCCGTGCTCGTTGAGCAGTTCCAGCAGCGCGTTCCACCGCTCGTACCTGGACACGCAGATGCCGTCCCTTCCAGTCCCGGAGCCGCCGTACGACGGCGGGGTCAGCTTCCCACAGTTCCATCAAGCGAACCGCTCTTGCGCAATGATGCTCGAAACCTCTATAAATCAAACAGCTTCACGCATTCTACTCCGGAGCCCTTCCGAAGGAGCCCGTATGCCCTTCTCCTCACTGACCGCCGAGGAACTCGCCACCCAGCCCGCGAACTGGCGGCAGGCCGCCGCCCTCGCGCCCGCCGCGGCGCCCGTCCTGCCGCAGCGCGGCGAGCGGGTCGCGGTGGTCGGCTGCGGCACCTCCTGGTTCATGGCCCAGTCCTACGCCGCGCTGCGCGAGGGCGGCGGGCACGGCGAGACGGACGCGCTGGCCGCCTCCGAGTTCCCGGCCGGCCGCCGCTACGACCGGGTGCTGGCGATCACCCGCTCGGGCACCACCACCGAGGTGCTCGAACTGCTGGAGCGGCTCAAGACGCCCAGCACGGTGCTCACCGGCACCCCGGGCAGCCCGGTGTTCGAGGTCGCCGAACAGACCGTGCTGCTGGACTTCGCCGACGAGCGCTCGGTGGTGCAGACCCGGTTCGCCACCACCGCACTCGCCCTGCTGCGCGCCCACCTGGAGCTGGAGGGCGCCCTGCCGCCCGGCACCGGGCGGATCGCCGAGGCCGCCGTGGACGCCGAGGCGGCGGTCGCCTGGGCGGTCCCGGCCGAGCTGGTCGCGGCCGAGCAGGTCACCTTCCTCGGCCGGGGCTGGACCTACGGGCTGGCCCAGGAGGCCGGGCTGAAGATGCGCGAGGCGGCCGGAGCCTGGACCGAGTCCTACCCGGCGATGGAGTACCGGCACGGCCCGATCGCGATCGCCGCGCCCGGCCGCGCGGTCTGGGCCTTCGGCGAGCTTCCCGAGGGGCTGGCCGAGCAGGTCGCGGCGACCGGCGCGGTGCTGGTGCACGAGCCCGGCGGCGACCCGCTGGCCGACCTGGTCCGGGCCCAGAAACTCGCCGTCGCCACCGCCGAGGCCCGCGGTCTCGACCCGGACCGGCCGCGCGCACTGACCCGTTCGATCATCCTCACCTGACCGCCGTCTCCCGTTCGGGATTAGGTAAAGCAGATTGCCTATCGCCACCCAAACACCCTTAAGCCATCCTTAAAGGCGACAAACCTCACCTCGCTGGACCAGACCAATCGCGCAACTGGACTAGACCTCTCCGACTTGGTCAAGGGAAACTGTCCCCCGTGAAGCACGTCATCGCACTCGATGTAGGCGGAACCGGCATGAAGGCCGCGTTGCTCGCCCAGGACGGCTCCGTGCTGTTCGAGGCACGCCGACCGACCGGGCGGGAGCACGGCACCGATGCCGTCGTCGCCACCATCCTCGACTTCGCCGCCGAACTGGCGGCCGAGGGGCTCGCCCGCTTCGGCAGCGGCCCCCTCGCCGCCGGCGTCGCCGTGCCGGGGACGATCGACGAGAAGAACGGGATCGCGGTCTTCTCCGCCAACCTCGGCTGGCGGGACCTCCCGATGCGCAAGCTGCTCGGCGAGCGCCTCGGCGGCCTGCCGGTCGCCCTCGGCCACGACGTCCGCTCCGGCGGGCTGGCCGAGGGGCGGATCGGTGCCGGGGCGGGCGTGGACCGCTTCCTCTTCATCGCGCTCGGCACCGGCATCGCCGGGGCCATCGGCATCGGTGGGTCGATCGAGGCGGGCGCGCACGGCTACGGCGGCGAGATCGGCCACGTGGTGGTCCGCCCCGGCGGCCCGCTGTGCGGCTGCGGTGCCCGCGGCTGCCTGGAGACGCTGGCCTCGGCCTCCGCGGTCTCCCGGGCCTGGGCCGAGGCGAGCGGTGACCCGGACGCCGACGCGGCGGCCTGCGCCACCGCCGTCGACGCCGGGGACGAACGCGCCCTGGCCGTCTGGCGGAACGCCGTCGAGGCACTCGCCGACGGGATCGTGCTGGCCCAGAGCCTGCTCGACCCGTCGACGGTGATCATCGGCGGTGGGCTGGCCGAAGCCGGTGACACGCTCTTCACACCATTGCGCGCAGCGGTGTCCGAGCGGCTGACCTTCCAGATGCCCCCGAAGGTCGTACCCGCCATGCTCAGAGACACCGCCGCATCCCTGGGCGCGGGCCTGCTCGCCTGGGATCTGCTCTCCATGGAGGTGACCGCGTGACCGCGGACCGAACTGCACTGGCCGGCGCCCGACTGGTCCTGCCGGGTGGTGTCGTCGAGAACGGCCGGCTGGCCGTCGAGGGTTCGCGGATCGCGGGCCTCGGCGGCGAGACGGAGCCTGGTGACGTCGACCTGACCGGTTACACCGTCGTCCCCGGCTTCGTGGACCTCCATGTGCACGGTGGTGGCGGCGGCAGCTACGCCTCCGGCATCGCCGAGGAGGCCCTCACCGTCGCCCGGACCCACCTGGCGCACGGCACCACCACCACGATCGCCTCCACCGTCACCGGGGAGATCGACGAGCTCTGCCACCAGGCGGCCGTCCTCTCCGAGCTGGTCGAGGACGGCGTGCTGGCGGGCGTCCACTTCGAGGGCCCGTTCATCTCGCACAACCGGTGCGGCGCGCACCGCCCGGACCTGCTCCGCGACCCGGACCCGGCGCTGGTGCGCAAGCTGGTGGACGCCGCTCGCGGCACCGCCAAGATGTTCACCCTGGCACCGGAGCTGACGGGTGGTCTGGAGTCGGTCCGGATGCTCGCCGAGCTCGGGGTGATCGCGGCCGTCGGGCACACCGACTCCGACTACGCGAAGACCCTGGAGGCCGTCGAGGCCGGGGCCACCGTGGCCACCCACCTGTTCAACGCGATGCCGGGCATCCAGCACCGCGCGCCCGGCCCGATCGTCGCCCTGCTGGAGGACGAGCGGGTCACCGTCGAGCTGATCAACGACGGCGTGCACCTGCACCCGTCGGTGCTCGACCTCGCCTACGGCACCGCGGGTGCCGAGCGGGTCGCGCTGATCACCGACGCGATGGGCGCGGCCGGGATGGGCGACGGGCTCTACCCGCTCGGCCCGCTCCAGGTCCGGGTCGAGAACGGCATCGCCAGGCTGGTCGAGGGCGGCTCCATCGCTGGCTCCACCCTGACCCTGGACGTCGCCTTCAAGCGCTCCGTCACCGTCAACGGCCTCTCGCTCAACCAGGCCGTCACCTCGCTGTCCACCGTGCCGGCCAGGCTGCTCGGCCTGTCCGACTCGATCGGTTCCCTGGAGGTCGGCAAGAACGCCGACCTCGTCGTGCTCGACTCCGAGACCCACGATCTCGTCGCGGTGATGCGCCGCGGCGAGTGGATCGTCGGCGCGGACCGTCTCGCCAAGGCCCACGCGGCCTGACACCCCGTCCCACCGGGGAGGTGAGCAGCGGTTCTGCGTCCCGCTGCCCACCTCTCCCTGGGGGACACCCATGCCCGTTGCCCGTACCGCCGACCTGCTCGCCTCCGCCGTCGCGGCCGGCCGCGGCCTGCCCGCCTTCAACGTGATCACCCTGGAGCACGCCGAGGCGATCGTCTCCGGGGCCGAACTCACCGGCAGCCCGGTGGTGCTGCAGGTCAGTCAGAACGCCGTCGCCTACCACGGCGGCCGGCTGCTCCCGCTGGCCCGGGCCTGCACCGAACTCGCGGCCGCCGCCAAGGTGCCGGTCTCGCTGCACCTCGACCACGTCGAGGACTTCGACCTGCTGCGGGCCAGTGCCGCCGCCGGGTTCAGCTCGGCGATGTACGACGCCTCCGCGCTGCCGCACGACGAGAACGTCAAGCGCACCGCCGAGGCCGCCGACTGGGCGCACCGGCACGGCCTGCACCTGGAGGCCGAGCTCGGCCGGGTCGGCGGCAAGGACGGCGAGCCGCCGCTCTCCCCGCACGCCCCCGGCGCCCGGACCGACCCGGCCGAGGCGGCCCGCTACGTCGCGGAGACCGGGGTGGACGCGCTCGCGGTGGCGGTCGGCAGCTCCCACGCGATGACCACCCGGACGGCCCTGCTCGACCACGAGCTGATCCGCCGTCTGGCCGAGGCGGTGCCCGTCCCGCTGGTGCTGCACGGCAGCTCCGGGGTGGCCGACGAGGAACTGTCGGCCGGGATCGCGGCCGGGCTGGTCAAGGTCAACATCGGCACCGCGCTCAACACCGCGTTCACCCCGGTGGTCCGCCAACGCCTCGCCGAGGAGCCGGGCCTCACCGACCCGCGCACGTACCTCGCCCCGGCCCGGTCCGCGATGGCCGAAACGGTCGCCCGCCTCTCCCACGTGGTCGGCCGGGCCCACCGCGCCGCACTCTAGGCAGGCGCCCGGGCAGCTACGGTCAGGGGCTCGGGGAACTGCGAGGAGATCTGGCGCTCGGCTCACTGCGAAAGTCCCTGACCACCCACGCGGCGATCACCTCGAACGAGGCCGGCGTCGCAGTTCCCCGAGCCCCTGATGGTGCACCCCACGTGCCGAAAGGTCGGCGGAGCCGGGGGTCAACTCGGGTACTCGTTGACGGTCATCGGGGTGAGGGCGACCTGGTCGACCAGGATGCTGTTGCTGCTCCCGGCCGGGATGCTCACCGTCACGGTGTTCGTCCCGGCCTGCAGCTCCGGCCATATGTTGGTGCTGTACCAGGCCTGGGCCGGGTCCACCCCGGCGCCGGAGTAGTTCTTCACGGTGATGCCGCCGTCCCGGTCCTTGCCGTTGACCGCGACCGCCGCGTTGAAGTTCTGGCCGGTGTTGTTGAAGTGCAGCCAGAACTTGTACGCGCCCGCGCTCGGGGCCGTGAACGTCCAGGTCACCGAGGAGCCCGCGGTCAGCGTCAGGTAGCTGCCGTCCGCCGACTTGGCGCCCTTCACGCTGTTGCCCGAGGGGGCGTTCTGGCCCTTCAGTGCGCTCGCGTCCGCGACCGGCCTGCCGTCCGGGGTGGCGCTCGCGGAGGGCGAGGCGGACGCAGAGGACGCGGTCGAGGGCTTGACCGGGGCGCTGCTGCCGCCGGCGGCCTTGTCGTCCTTCTTACCGCCGTCGCCCATCGAGAGGGCCACCCCGGCGCCGATCGCGATCGCGGCGACCACCGCGACGGCGCCGATCACCACGCCCTTGCTGCGCCCGGCCGGCTGCTGCTCGCCCGGCTGCGGGCGGGAGTGCTCGGCGTACCGGGGCGCCGACGGCTGCGGGATCTGGGCGGTGACCTGCCGCGTTGGGCCCGGGAGGGTCGGCGGCTGCGCGGGCTGCTGGCCGTACTGCGCGCGGCCGACCTCGACCGGGCGGGAGTAGGAGGAGTCGCGGGGCCTGCTGGCCACTTCCTCGCCGTCCGCCGGACGGTAGAGGTACGCGAACGGGTCTTCCTTCGCCGCGTCCTCGGGCGCTCCGTTACTGCCGGCCGTCGTCACGGTGGTCAACTCCCCATCGCAGCACTCCGTACGGCGGCCGAACGCCGTACGGGCAGATGAACGCTCGTACCAGGCGAACCCTACCTGCCGAGCGCGACGGGGCGGAAAGTCGGTTCGCGGCCCACGCAATCAGGAGGACCGGTGGAGAAGCCGTACGGAGAGGTTCACCCCGCGCGCCGGTGCGAACGCTCGCCCCGCGCGCCCCGGGCCGGGCCGCCGCGGGCCCGCTTCTCGTCGTACATCCGCTCGTCGGCCACGTGCAGCACCTCCTCGATGCTCATCCCGCAGCCCGCCCAGCCGATGCCGAGACTGACCCCGACCCGGGTGGTCCGGTTGTCGATCCGCATCGGCGGGATGATCGCGTTGCGCAGCCGTCCGGCCAGGTCCTTGGCCTCCTCGCGGCCGATCCCGTCGGCCAGCACCACGAACTCGTCACCGCCGAGCCGGGCCACCGTGTCACCCTCGCGGACCACCTGCTGGAGCCGTCTGGCCACCTCGATCAGCACCCCGTCGCCGGCCTTGTGGCCGAATCGGTCGTTGATCGACTTGAAACCGTCCAGATCGCAGAAGATCACCGCGAGCCCCTTCTCGGCCATGCCCGGCCTGATCGAACCGCCCCACAGCTCGCTCCCGCCCGGCAGCTCGGCCGGGATCACCGCGTGCACGTGGTCGGCCGGCACCTCGGTGCACTCCCGGGGGCGGCCGAACTGCTCCCGGTCGGGATAGGGCGACCGGCCGAAGCCGTCAGGGGTCCCGTAGCCGTGCGGCAGCGCGATCTGGCCCCCCTGGCCGTCGAAGGCGCCGTGCGCCCCGTACGAGGCCGCCTGACCGGCGTACGCGGGCTCTGTGTCGTGCCGCTCCTGCTCCGGGTGCACGGCGGGTGCGCCGGGCGCCTGGGCGCACAGCCGGCGGCCGAGCCGGGTGCGCAGCTCGGCGCTGTTCGGCAGCCCGGTGAGGGCGTCGTGGCTGGCCCGGTGGGCAAGCTGGAACTCGTGCCGCTTGCGTTCCTCGATGTCCTCGACGTGGGTGAGCAGGAAGCTCGGGCCCTCGGCCGCGTCGGCCACCACCGAGTTGCGCAGGCAGACCCACTGGTAGCCGCCGTCCCGGCGGGACAGCCGCAGCTCGGCCCGGCCGCCCTCGGCGCTGGTCCGGTTCAGCAGCTCCAGGTCGTCGGGGTGCACCAGGTCGGCGAACCGCTGCTGCCGCAGGGTGGCCCGCGGGCGGCCCAGCAGCCGGCAGAGGGCGTCGTTGACCCGGGTCAGCTGGCCGGTGCCGGCCCCGTGCAGCTCGGTGATGGCCATCCCGCTGGGGGCGTACTCGAACGCCTGCCGGAAACTCTCCTCGCTGGCCCGGAGCGCCTGCTGCTCCTTCTCCAGCCGGGCCAGCGCCCGCTGCATCTCCGCGCGTAGCCGGGCGTTCCCGATGGCGATCGACGCCTGGAGCGAGAACATCTCCAGCGCCTCCCTGGTCCACGCGCCGGGCCGCTTGCCGCTGCGCGGGCGGTCCACCGACAGCACCCCGAGCAGGTCTCCGCCGGCGCTGTACATCGGGGCCAGCAGCACGTCGGCCGGGTGCCAGTCGTTGGTGTACACCGGCAGCGGGCCGTCCCCGGTCCAGCTCGGGATGTCGGTGCCGATCGCCCAGCCACGGTCGTACGGCAGGAAGCGCAGCGTGCCCCAGTGGTCGCTGACGCTCAGCATCCGCTCCCAGGACTCCCGCGAGCCGACCTGGCCGAGCAGCACCGCGGGGCCGCCGAAGGCGCTCTCCTCGAGCTCCCAGACCGCCGCCACCACCAGGTCGCCGTCCGGCCGCACCAGGCTGACCGCCGCGGCGTCGAAGCCGAGCCCGTGCACGGCACCCTCGACCACGGCCTGCAAGGTCCCGGCCAGGCTGCGGGCAGCGTTGAGGTCCGCCACGACCCGGTGCAAGGTGCGGAGGGTCGCGAGGCGGACATAGGGCTCCGACTCGGCTTCCATGCGGGGGCTCCCCGGCTGCTTCGGATAGTTCTTGATGGTTATCGTCCGATTGCCAGAAGAACTGAATCACAGGGAGCACAACGTTCGGCACGCTCGGTCAACAATAGGTCACCACTTGTGACCCAAATCACACAATGCACATGACCGAAACCGCAGCTCACCCGCCATGGAGATGACATCTCCGGACAATCACGACCATTGGCGGTTCCGGTCGTCCACGGCCCGGGCCGCCAGGGTCGCCGCCGGTTCAGCCTTCCGGCCCAGCAGTCCTACGACCACGGCCCGATGCCGCCCGCCCGGCCGGACGACTACCGTGCGGTACGTGCAGACGTCCCCGCAGTCCTCCACCACCAGCCCGGCCGCCACTCCCGAGGAGTTCCGCGCGGCCCTCGGCCAGCTCGCCTCCGGCGTCGCGCTGGTCACCGTCCACGACCCCGAGGACGAGGAGGACGCCGGCATGACGGCGACCTCGTTCCTCTCGGTCTCGCTGGAGCCGCCGCTGGTGCTGGTCTCGGTCCGCGAGGACTCCCGGATGGACGAGGTGCTGACCCGGTCCGAGCTCTGGGCCGTCTCGCTGCTCGGCGAGAACCACCAGGCGGTGGCCTCCCGGTTCGCCATGAAGGGGCGGCTGAGCGACCGGCTGCTGTTCGCCGACACCGCGCACCACCGGGGCGCGCACACCGGGGCGCCGCTGATCGACGGGGCGCTCGCCACGGTCGAGTGCCGCACCGTCCAACGCATCCCGGCCGGCGACCACGTCCTGCTCCTCGGCCACGTCCTCGCCGCCACCGTCACCGCCCCCGGCGCGGCTCCCCTGCTCTACCACCGCGGCGGCTACCGCCACCTCGCCTGATCCTCGGGCACACGCTTCGGAAGTCAGGGGCTCGGGGAACCGCGACGGTTCGTGGCCGGCGGGCATCACGGCGAACGTGCCTGCCCCGCACGGACGGATCACCTTGGCAGGGTCGGCGTCGCAGTTCCCCGAGCCCCTGGGCGGTGCCTGGCCGAGCAGGTGCCCCGAGCTCCTGACTCCGTAGCGGGCCGAGCACCTGCCAAAAGTCGAGCTAGTCCGAGGCAGGCCGGCTGCGGCCCTGCTTGAGGTCGGAGCGGTGCCGCTTGTTGGAGAGACGGCGTTCGATCATGCCGCGGGTGGGCTTGGTCTTGCGGCGGGTCTTGGGCGGCGGGGCGGTGGCCTCGCCGAGCAGGGCGGCGAGCCGGGCCGCGGCCACCTCGCGGTTGCGCCACTGGGACCGGTGCTCGGAGGCCCGGACCACCAGGATCCGGCCGTCCACCAGGCGGGTGGCGAGCCGTTCGAGGGCACGGTCCTTCCAGACCTGCGGCAGCGCGGTCGAGGCCGCCAGGTCGTAGCGGAGCTCGACCTGGGTGTCGGAGGTGTTGACGTGCTGGCCACCGGGGCCGGAGGAACGGGAGAAGCGCCAGACGAGCTCGGCGTCGGGGACGACCACCGATCCCCGGACGCGGATGGGCTCGGGCATGCGTCCATCATCTCCCGCCGCTGCGGCGCGGTCACCAGGTTTACGCCTGGGAGGATGGGCGGTGTGATCGAGCTCGGCTACGCCCTCTCCAACCGTTTCCCCGACCCTCCGCAGACGGACTACCGGACCGCACCGGTCCGCAGCCTGCGGCACGACCTGTTCTGCGGCGACGTCTACCTGGATGCGGACGGCGCGGAGTTGTCCACAGGCTGGGGATGGGTGCCGGTGCTGGACTTCGCCTGGGCGCTCTGCGACACCGTCGAGCACCTCGACCAGGACCGGCGCGGCAGCCGCTCCGCCACGGTGCAGACGTACGACCTGGACTTCACCCAGAACACCGAGCTGCTCCGGTTCGCCCGCCGGTTCGGTCTGGTCGAGATCAGCGCGACCTGGCTGCCGGACGAGCCGATCGCGGTGGTCCGGCACGCCGATCTGCGGCGGGAGGCCCGGGACTTCCTCCAGGACGTCCTGGCCGACCTGTTCGACCTGCACGAAGGACTGGCCGACAACCCGAACATCTGGACGGTCCAGGGGAGGTTTCCCCGGGTCTGAGCCCCCTCCGGGGTCCCGGCATGAGAAATTGGCGGCCGCGGCAGGAACCACCGGCCCCGCCGCTCGCGTTCTTCCGACAAAAGCGACGAAGGGACACCACACCATGCCAGTGAGCCTCTCCAAGGGCGGCAACGTCTCGCTCACCAAGGAGGCCCCCGGCCTCACCGCGGTCAACGTGGGCCTCGGGTGGGACGTACGCACCACCACCGGTGCCGAGTTCGACCTGGACGCCAGCGCCATCGTGCTGAACGCGGAGGGCAAGGTGCTGACCAACGAGCACTTCGTCTTCTTCAACAACACCAGCGCTCCCGGCGGCACCGTGGTGCACACCGGCGACAACCGGTCCGGTGAGGGTGCCGGCGACGACGAGGTCATCAAGGTCAACCTGGCCGGCCTGCCGGCCGAGGCGGCCCGGATCACCTTCCCGGTGTCGATCTACGACGCCACCACCCGCGGCCAGAGCTTCGGCCAGGTCCGGAACGCCTACATCCGGGTGCTGAACCAGGCCGGCGAGGCGGAGATCGCCCGCTACGACCTCTCCGAGGACGCGGCCACCGAGACCGCCATGATCTTCGGCGAGCTGTACCGCAACGGCGCCGAGTGGAAGTTCCGCGCCATCGGCCAGGGCTACGCCTCCGGCCTGGCGGGGATCGCCCAGGACTTCGGCGTCAGCATCTGACGATCCGGCACGACCGAGGGGCGCGGGGATCACTCCCCGCGCCCCTCGGTCGTGCCCGGGTCAGCCCAGCTCGGCCCGGAGCTGGGCGACCTGGATGATCTCGGTGTCGTCGTGCGGGGTCAGGTCGACCACCTCGGGCCTGGCGTGCTGCTCGTCCGGCTCCGGAGCGGCCACCGGCTGCTCGGCGGGCTGCTGCCGGGCGGCGTAGCGGGCGCTCTCGGCGAGCGCCTCGTCGCCGAGCACGTCGGCCAGGTCGCCCTGGGCGCCCAGCTCGGTCACGCTGCCCACGGCGGGCGCCGGGGCGGCCGCCCGGACGGCGGCGGCACCGGCCGCACCGCTGCGGCCGAAGAAGCTGAAGTTCGGCACCCGGGAGGCGGGCCTGGCCCGCTGCCGGACCGCGACCACGGACTCGGCCGAGGCCCCCGGCGCGGACAGCACCGGACGCTCCGGCGCGGCACCGAGCTGACGGACCGTCGGGACGGTCTCCGGCAGCGCGGCCGGGCGGAGCACCACGGCGGCCCGCTGGTCGCTCTCCCGCCGGGCCTCGGCCCGGTCGGCCTCCTGCTCCAGCTGCCGCAGGACGGACGCCGCGCGGACGTAGGCGGCCGGGGAGGCGGGGTACTTGGGCCGGGCGGCGGCCAGCGCCCGCTGGTGCGCCTCGGCCTCCTTGAGGGCCTGCTCGGCCACGCTCACGGCCCGCTCCCGGAGCAGCCGGGCGATCTCGGTCTCGGCCTTGGCCAACCGGGACTTCTCCGCCGTCAGCCGGCGGCCGAACCGGGTGGCCCGCTCCTCGGCCACCTCGGCGGCGTACTCGGCCTCGGCGAGCTGCTCCTCGAAGCGCTCCTCGGACCGCTTCCGGCGGGTGGCGGCCAGCTCGGCGGCCACCCGGGCGGTGCGGTCGCGCTGGCGCAGCACCACGCCGACCCCGACCGCGGCGAGCACCGCCGCGATCCCGACCGAACGCACCACGAGGGTGTCCGGACTGGCCGCGAGTGCACCGAGGGCGGCGACGACGAGTACGCCGATGGCGATCGGCGGCACAGAGCGGCCGAGGAGGGAGGAGTGCCGGTGGCGTCCGCGAGACATGCCAAAGAAACTAGCGTGCGAATTGGGGCGCTGTCAGCCTGGGTTCGTTTTCCGCTCTTGACAGTCCGTCACGGCCACCGCCGGTGACCGCTTCCCGACGCCCCGTCAGCGCGGCGAGGGGGCCGGGCCGGTCGGCCCCTCGTGGTCCTCCGGGAGCCGGCAGACGTGCTGCAGCCAGAGCGCGGCGGCGACCACCGCGGCCCCGGCCAGCACGGCGAAGCCGGCGGTGATCGCCTGCGAGGAGCGGGCCGGGTTGTCCAGCTGGCTCAGCAGGTGGATGCCGGTGCCCGCGTACACGCCGGTCATCAGCGCCGAGACCAGGGCACTGGCCTGGGCCAGCACCACCGCCCGGGCGGCGCCCAGCGGGTCCACGCCCTTGGCCCCGGGCTGCCGCTCGCGGACCGCCTTGAGCCGGGACCGGAGCGAGATCGCGGTGGCCAGCAGGACGACCGCGACGGCCGCGAGCACGATCGGGGCGGCCGCGGGCACGCCGGGCAGGTGGCCCAGCGAGTCCCACAGCCGGGCACCGGCCCAGGCGAGCGCCGTCGCCACGGCGGCGATGGCGAGCAGCAGGCGGAGGCGGAGCGGCTTCACGGAGGTCCTTCCCGGCGGGTGAACGGGCGGTGCGAGATCCTGACGGCTGGTCAGCCCACCGTACCGGCGCTCACCCGGTCGGACGGCCGACCGGATCGGGAAGTTCCTGGACCCGCCGGCGATCGGCGGATCTCACTCGGGCAGCCGGAGCTGGATGTCCTCCCGGCGCCGGACGCTCTGACCGGGCAGGTCGGCGATCTCCTTGAGCAGGTCGGCCACCCGACCCAGGCCCGGCAGCTCGCCGTCCGGGTCGGCGTCCTGCCACGGGGCGAGCACGAAGGCCCGCTCGTGCGCCCGGGGGTGCGGCAGCAGCAGCTCCGGCTCGTCGCTGGTGACGCCCTCGTACGCCAGGATGTCGACGTCCAGGGTGCGCGGGCCCCACCGGACGGTGCGGACCCGGCCGAAGGCGTCCTCGACCGCGTTGGCGCGCTCCAGCAGGGAGTGCGGCGGCAGCGTGGTGCGCAGCACCACGACGGCGTTGAAGTAGGTGGGCTGCTCGTCCGGGCCGCCCAGCGCCTCGGTCTCGAACACCGCGGAGACGGCGGTGATCCGCACCCCGGGGGTGTCCTCCAACGCGTCCACCGCGCCCTGCAGGGTCTCCAGGCGGTTGCCCAGGTTGCTGCCGAGGGCGACTACCGCGCTGCGCGGGTTGTGCAGGGTCGAGTCGGCGGTGTCCACCCGGCGTTCCAGGTCGAACGTGGTCGGCGAGGCGGTCGGGTCGCTGGTGCTCATCAAGATCCCTCTGCGGCTTCGGGGGCGGGACGGGGCACGGACGTCACGCGCGGCCCCGGTGGATGGTGATCGTGACGTCGTCGAACGGGACGGTGATCGGGGCGTCCGGCTTGTGCACGGTGACCTCGACCTCCTCGACGGCGGCGTGCTTCAGGCACTGGTCGGCGATCCGCTGGGCCAGCGTCTCGATCAGGTCGACCGGCTCGCCGGAGATGATCGCGGTGACCTCCTCGGCCACCACGCCGTAGTGCGCGGTACGGGTCAGGTCGTCGCCGGAGGCCGCCGGGCGGGTGTCCAGGTACAGCACCAGGTCGACCACGAAGGTCTGGCCCTCGATCCGCTCGCGCTCGAAGACGCCGTGGTGACCCCGGGCGCGGAGGCCCCGCAGTGTGACGCGGTCCAGCAACTCACTTCTCCCCTGTGAACAGGCCCCGCGCAGGGCGGGGCACCGGGCCTCGTCGCCCGCGACCTTCGAATCTACCTGCGGGCGACGACGAACCCCGACCGTCCTACCCGGCACCGCGCGGCGCCACGCGCGCCGGAACGGCCATTGACGTGAACATCCGGTGCACGTCGCGACAACACTTCCGGCCACGGCCGGATTCCCCGCCGCCCTGGTCGGGCGTCAGTCCTCTTCCTCGTCGTCACCGCTGGTCAGCACGGGTGAACCGTGGTGCGACCAGAGCTTCCAGCCGGTCGGGGTCCGGCGGAACAGATTGGTGGAGACCACCTTCCCACCCACCAGCGGGCCGAGCTCACCGTCCTCCTCGGCCTCCCCGCCGGACAGAATGTTCTCGGTACAGGTGACCAGGGCCACATCGCCCTGCACTTCGCACTCCACATCGGTCAGGAAGAACTGGATGTACTCCGTGTTCATCATGATCAACATGTACGAACGGGTCACCTGGGCCCGGCCGCGCAGCACCGGCCAGCCGGGGTGCACGCAGACCGCCCCGGTCTTGTCGTCCGCCTCACCGGGGCCCAGCCAGGCGGCCTCGACGCCCTCCAGGTCCCCGTTCTCCAGCGCCTCGTAGAGCGCCTGGTTGGCTGCCAGGACGGCATCGCGGTCCAACGCCGCCGCCGTCGCCCGGTCATCGGTCGACCTGCCGTCACCCGCCATGCTTCCTCCGCAGTGCCAAGCCAGCATCCCCTCCGGGGCCCATCTCACCGCCCCCTTCGTGCCGCCCGTTCCCAGGCCGCCACCACTCGTACGGCGTCGGCGGTGCCGGCCACGTCGTGCACCCGGACCGCCCACGCACCCGCCCTGGCCGACAGCACCGAGACGGCCGCGGTGGCGTCGTCCCGCTCCCTGGCCGGGCGCGGCTCCCCGGTTCCCGGGTTGGCGAGCAGCGTACCCAGGAACCGCTTGCGCGAAGCGGCCACCAGGACGGGCCGCCCGAGCGCGGTCAGCTCGGCCAGCCGGCCGAGCAGGGCCCAGTTGTGCTCCTCGGTCTTGGCGAAGCCCAGACCCGGATCGAGCACCAGCTGATCCTCCCTCACCCCCGCCGCGGTCAACGCCGCCATCCGGTCCTTCAGCTCGGCCACCACATCGGTCACCACGTCCTGATAGACCGCCAGCCTGTCCATGTCCGCGGACTGCCCGCGCCAGTGCATCACCACGAACGGCGCCCCGGTGGCCGCCACCACCGCCGCCATCCCCGGATCGGCCAGCCCGCCCGACACGTCGTTCACCAACCGGGCCCCGACCGCCACCGCCTGCTCGGCCACCGCCGCCCGCATGGTGTCCACCGACACCACCACCCCCGCCGCCGCAAGCTCCCGGACCACCGGGATCACCCGCCGCAGCTCCTCCTGCTCCGTCACCCGCCGCGCCCCCGGCCGGGTCGACTCCCCACCCACGTCGACCAGGTCGGCACCCCGCTCCGTCAACGCCAGCCCGTGCGCCACGGCTGCCGCCGGGTCCAGCCACAACCCCCCGTCCGAGAACGAGTCGGGGGTCACGTTGACCACCCCCATCACAGCGCAGCGATCAAGACGCGGAAGCCCGGGCAGGTTGCTCATCCGGCCATTATGTGCGGCTCCGCCGCGCGGGCGCCGCCGACCCTTTTGGCAGGTGCTTCAGCTCTACGGTCAGGGGCTCGGGGAACTGCGACGCCGGCCTCGTTCAAGGTGATCGCCGCGTGGGTGGTCAGGCACTTTCGCAGTGACCCGAACGCCAGACCTCCTCGCAGTTCCCCGAGCCCCTGGGTAGTCGACCGCTGAGCGCCTGCCAAAAGTGCGCAGCCCCGAGCCCCTGGACCGTAGATGCCCGAGCGCCCGCCTACAGCGCAGCGCCCGAGCCCCCTCCCTAGGCCGCCTTCGGCAGCGCCGCAGCCTCCGGCATCAGCCCAAGCCGCTGCCGCTTGCGCCCGAACCTCGGCATCCCCAGCGTGATGAACGCCTCCGCCTGCATCGCGGCGAAGCCGATCCGCGGCAGATCCCTGGTCTGCGGATACACCAGGAACCGCGGCTCCCACTCCGGCTGGAACTTCGCGTTGAACTTGTACAGCGACTCGATCTGGAACCACCGCGAGGAGAACACCAGCAGCCCCCGCCAGGCCCGCAGCACCGGCCCCGCCCCGATCCGCTCCCCGCGCGCGAGCGCCGAGCGGAACATCGCGAAGTTCAGCGAGACCCGCCGCACCCCGAGCGCCGGCACGGCCTGCAGGGCCGCCACGATCAGCAGCTCGTTCAGCCCCGGATCGGCCGCCCGGTCACGCCGCATCAGTTCCAGCGAGATGCCGTCGGCACCCCACGGGACGAAGTGCAGCACCGCCTTCAGGTCGTCGCCGCTCTCGCCCTCCTCGGGCGCCTTGTGGGCGGTGACCACCACGCAGTCGTCGTCGCCCGGGTCGCCGAACCGGCCGAGCGCCATCGAGAAGCCGCGCTCGGTGTCGGTGCCGCGCCAGCGGGCGGCGGCGTCGGCGATCCGGTGCTTCTCCTCCTGGCTGAGGTCCCCGACCCGGCGGACCTGGCAGGAGTAGCCGTTGCGCTCGATCCGCTTGACCATCTGCCGGACGTTGCGCATCGCCCGGCCGGAGAGCGAGAAGGTGGTGGCGTCGACGATCGCCTCGTCGCCGAGCTCGATCGCGTCCAGGCCCGCCTCCCGGGTCCAGATCTCGCCGCCCAGCTCGCTGCAGCCCATCACCGCGGGCACCCAGGCCCGCTCCCTGGCCTCGGCCATGAAGAGCTTGATCGCCCCGGGCCACGCCTCGTAGTCGCCGACCGGGTCGCCGGAGGCGAGCATCACGCCGGAGACCACCCGGTAGGAGATCGCCGCCTTGCCGGTCGGCGAGAACAGCACGCTCTTGTCCCGGCGCAGCGCGAAGTAGCCCAGCGAGTCCCGGGCCCCGTGCTTGTCGAGCAGCGCCCGGACCCTGACCTCGTCCTCGGCGGTCAGCTCCGGCTGCGGCCGCTCCGGCCGCAGCGCCAGGTACGCGGTGGTGCCCGCGGTCAGCAGGCCGAGCGCGCCCAGCGAGTAGCCGACGTACCAGGCGACCCGGTCGTTGCGGTAGTCGATCGGGCCCTCGAAGCCGAACAGGCCGTACGCCACGTGCTGCAGCCGCTCGAACAGGCCCGGGTCACCGATCTCGGCCCCGTGCCTGACACCGACGATCACCAGGCCGAGCCCGACGCTGACCAGGGTCAGCAGGACGAACGCGACCACCGCCCGCCAGCGGGTGCGCGGGTCGGCCTTGGCGTAGAACTCGCGGTGGTGCACCAGCAGCACCACGAACAGCACCAGCGAGATCACCGCCGGACCGACCTGGTGCCAGCGCAGCAGGTGCAGGCCGGCCCCGATCGGAAGCAGCACGCAGACCGCGCGCCAGGCCCGGCGCTTCCGGCGGCGCAGGGCGTGCGCCAGTATCACCAGCAGCAGGCCGACCATCAGGGTGCCCGCCGCGGCCAGCGTGGTGGTGCCGCCGGGCAGCTGGCCGGCCAGCCAGTGCATCTTGGTGTTGCGCAGCTTGGGGAACACCGCACAGGCGATGTCGACGAGACCGATCAGCAGCGCGGCGTACCCGACCGCACCGGGCAGCCAGGCACGGGGCACCGAGGCGGCCTGCGTCCGCAGGTGCTGGAACCTGCGGCGCGGCTGCTCCTCCGGCGCCTCGACGGACGGCTCAACGGACACTGGAACGCTCATGGAGAGTCAGCGTAGGTGCTGTGGCGGTCCGTTCTGTCACTCCGTAGGAGGAGTCGTGATGAACCTTCATGACAAATCCTTGATCTGGCAATCGGACCGTCAAGTTGGAGCCCCAGTACGGTAGTTGCTGGAGCCCCCGGCGACGGCAGAGCCCTGGGGACGGGTGCGCCCGCCCCGCCGAACGGCGGGTGGGGGCCTGGTGGTGCACGCGGGGCGCGGATCGGCGCCGCACACGGGTGGACGCCGCATTCTAGGCCCTCGGTTGCGCCCCCGGAGCCCCGGTGGCGGCTACCCGTCCGGCGCAGCTCCGGTGGCCCCGGCCCGGCCGCTCGCCGCACGATGTTCCGGGACCCCGGTGCGACCGGCTCGGGTCAGGCCACCGACCGGACCGCCGTGCTGACGGAAGTTCAGTAGGAGAGATCCATGCTCAGTACCCGTGCGCTCTTCCACCAGATCTACGCCCACGACGAGGCGTACCAGCTGTTCTGCAGCGTCGCGGCCGGCGGCGAGGACCAGGGCGGCTGGGAGAACGAGCGGATCACCGAACTCACCACCGACCCGGTGCTCGCCCCCAAGATCGCCCGGCACGGCGCGGACGAGCGCAAGCACGGCCGGATCTTCACCCAGCTGCTCAACAAGCGTGGCCTGAGCAAGGTCTCGATCCCGCTCGACACCGACTACTGCATGCTGCTCGAACGCCAGGGCATCGGCCTCTCCCACCACCGCCTGAAGTCCGCCACCCCGCTCGACGACCGGGAGATCATCACCTACCTGGCCCACAGCCGGGTCACCGAGCAGCGTGCCTCGGAACAGATGCGGCAGCTGGTGAAGGCGTACAGCTCCAACCCGGAGCTCGAGAAGGCGCTCCGGATGATCTCCGCCGACGAGGACAACCACCTGGCGTACTGCCACGAGGAGCTGCTCCGGCTCGCGGCGGCGGGCCACGAGCCGTACATCCGGCACACCCTGGAGTCGATCGCGCGGGCCGAGATCCGCACCCACCGCGACGTCGGGCTGGCCGTGATGGGCGCGATGGGACGCATCCTCCGGTGGCCCCGCTACCAGCGGCTCCTGCTGGCGGCCGGCCTGCACGTCCTCTACCTCTACGAACGCACCGTCGGCTGGCGCCGGATGGTCACCCTCGCGATGCCCGCCAAACGCAACGCCCTCGGCTGAGGCCGCCTGGCTCCGGGCATCGGCCCGGCACTGCCCAGGGGCTCGGGGCTCCGCTGATCTGCGGCCCGCCGCCCGGGCGAGGAGATCCGGCGCCGGGGTCACGGCGAAAGTGCCTGACCACCCACGCGACGATCACCGTGCCCGGGCCGGCGTCGCCCCCGCGGCGGAGCCGCACATCAGCAGGGCCCCGGGCCCCTGCTTCGTCCGAGGCGTCTGCCAAGCCCCGGAGGGCCGGTTACCGGCCGATGATCAGGCTCATCGCCTCGGCGCGGGTGGCCGGGTCGCGGAGCTGCCCGCGGACCGCGGAGGTGATGGTCTTGGCGCCGACCTTGCGGATGCCCCGCATCGACATGCACATGTGCTCGCACTCGATGACGACGATGGCACCCCGCGGCTCCAGGATCCGCATCAGCGAATCCGCCACCTGGCTGGTCAGCCGCTCCTGGACCTGGGGGCGGCGGGCGTAGACGTCGACCAGGCGGGCCAGCTTGGAGAGGCCGGTGATCTTGCCGCTGGTGGACGGGATGTACCCGACGTGCGCGACGCCGCGGAACGGCACCAGGTGGTGCTCGCAGGTGGAGAACACCTCGATGTCCTTGACCAGCACCATCTCGTCGTGGCCGAGGTCGAAGGTGGTGGTGAGGACGTCCTCCGGCTCCTGCCAGAGCCCGGCGAATATCTCCTTGTACGCGCGGGCCACCCGGGCCGGGGTCTCCAGCAGGCCCTCGCGGTCCGGGTCCTCACCGATCGCGAGCAGCAGCTCGCGGACCGCGTTCTCGGCCCGCTTCTGGTCGAACGTCCCGATGGCGGCGGCGTCCTGCTCCAGGGTCACCGGGTCGATCATCTGTGCCTCGCTTGGTTCAAGGGGAAGGGCCGACAGCACGAATGCCGCGCCTCCAGGGTACAAACCCTGGTGGCGCGGCATCCATTCCGTACGGTCGGTCAGCTCTCGGCCGGGGCCTCGGGCTGCTTGACCGTGTCGACCACCGGGGCGGCGATCTCCGACTGGGCGGCGTTGGTGAGCGCCAGCTCCTTCGGGGACTGCACGGGCGGACGGGTGGACGGCGTACGACGGGATGAGCCCGTCCAGGCCGGCCGGGCCGGGCGCCTGACGATGGAGCGGAAGATCTCGGCGATCTGCTCCTTGTTCAGGGTCTCCTTCTCGAGGAGTTCCAGCACCAGGTTGTCGAGCACGTCGCGGTTCTCGACCAGGATCTCCCAGGCCTCGTTGTGCGCGTTCTCGATCAGCTTCTTGACCTCCTCGTCCACCAGCCCGGCGACCTCTTCCGAGTAGTCGCGCTGGTGGCCCATCTCGCGGCCCAGGAACGGCTCGGAGTCACTCGTGCCGAACTTGATCGCACCCAGCCGCTCGGTCATCCCGTACTGGGTGACCATGGCGCGGGCGGTGGCGGTGGCCTTCTCGATGTCGTTCGAGGCGCCGGTGGTCGGGTCGTGGAAGACCAGCTCCTCCGCCGCGCGCCCGCCCAGCATGTACGCCAGCTGGTCGAGCATCTCGTTGCGAGTGGTCGAGTACTTGTCCTCGTCCGGGAGCACCATGGTGTAACCCAGGGCCCGGCCGCGGGACAGGATGGTGATCTTGTGCACCGGGTCCGCGTTGGGGGAAGCCGCCGCGACCAGGGCGTGACCGCCCTCGTGGTACGCGGTGATCTTCTTCTCCTTGTCGGACATGATCCGGGTGCGCTTCTGCGGTCCGGCGACGACCCGGTCGATGGCCTCGTCCAGGATGTTGTTGTCGATCAGCTTCTTGTCCGAACGGGCCGTCAGGAGGGCGGCTTCGTTCAGGACGTTGGAGAGATCGGCACCGGTGAAGCCGGGGGTGCGCTTGGCGACGGCCTTGAGGTCGACGTCCGGCGCGACCGGCTTGCCCTTCTGGTGCACCTTGAGGATCTCCAGGCGGCCCATCAGGTCCGGGCGGTCGACCGCGATCTGGCGGTCGAAACGGCCGGGGCGCAGCAGCGCCGGGTCGAGGATGTCCGGGCGGTTGGTGGCGGCGATCAGGATGACGCCGCCCTTCACGTCGAAACCGTCCATCTCGACCAGCAGCTGGTTGAGGGTCTGCTCGCGCTCGTCGTGACCGCCGCCGAGGCCGGCCCCGCGGTGCCGGCCGACCGCGTCGATCTCGTCGACGAAGACGATCGCCGGAGCGTTCGCCTTGGCCTGCTCGAACAGGTCGCGGACCCGGGAGGCACCGACACCGACGAACATCTCGACGAAGTCCGAGCCGGAGATCGAGTAGAACGGGACGCCCGCCTCGCCGGCCACGGCACGCGCCAGCAGGGTCTTGCCCGTCCCGGGCGGGCCGTACAGCAGCACGCCCTTGGGGATCTTGGCACCGACCGCCTGGAACTTGGCCGGCTCCTGCAGGAACTCCTTGATCTCGTGGAGCTCCTCGACCGCCTCGTCGGCGCCCGCGACGTCGGAGAAGGTGGTCTTCGGGGTGTCCTTGGTCAGCAGCTTGGCCTTGGACTTGCCGAACTGCATGACCCGCGAGCCGCCACCCTGCATCTGGTTCATCAGGAAGAGGAAGACCAGCACGATGATGACGATCGGCAGCATCGACAGCAGGACGCTGACGAAGGTCGACTGCTTCTCGGGGACGACGGTGTAACCGTTGGGAACCAGGCCGGGGTTCTTGCTCAGGTCGTCCGCGACAGCGGCGCCCTGGTCTCCGATGTACGAGGCCTGGAACTTGGAGCCGGAGGGAACCTTGCCATTGCTGCCAACCGGCAGCTTCTGACCGTCCCTCAGCTCGACCTTGATCAGATTCGAGTCGCCGGTGGTGATCTGCACCGACTTCGCCTGATTGTTGTTGATCGCAGCCACGATCTGGCTGGTGTCCACCGTCTTGGAGCCGCTCGAGTCGGAGACGACCTGCATCAGCACAATGACGGCTAGGACGGCCAGCACGATCCACATGATCGGCGCACGGAAGTATCGTTTGACGTCCATCCATGCGGGGCGTTTCCGCCCCGTCCCTCCTGCCACTCAACGGCGCTGCACGGCTGTGGGCCGTCGGCGCATTCCGGGTATGTGCTCATCAGAAGAGCGGTTAATGGGACCGTACCGCAGTCCTCTCCACCCGAGGCGAGAGCACCACGACTACGACGTATTTTCCTACCCCGGCACAACGGGCGGGAACATCGCACTGTTCCCGCCCGTCGCCCGATTGGGGCAGCTGTCGTCGGACGGTCCGTCAGCCCCCGTAGACGTGCGGGGCCAGCGTGCCGATGAACGGCAGGTTGCGGAGCTTCTCCGCGTAGTCCAGGCCGTAGCCGACCACGAACTCGTTCGGGATGTCGAACCCGACGTACTTGACGTCGATCTCGACCTTGGCCGCGTCGGGCTTGCGGAGCAGCGTGCAGACCTCCAGCGAGGCCGGGCCGCGCGAGCCCAGGTTGCCCAGCAGCCAGGACAGCGTCAGACCGGAGTCGATGATGTCCTCGACGATCAGGACGTCCCGGCCGGCGATGTCGGTGTCGAGGTCCTTCAGGATCCGGACCACGCCGGAGGACTTGGTGCCCATCCCGTAGGAGGAGACCGCCATCCAGTCCATCGTCACCTGCGAGTGCAGCGCGCGGGCCAGGTCGGCCATCACCATCACGGCGCCCTTGAGCACGCCGACGATCAGCAGATCCCGTCCGGCGTAGTCCTGGTCGATCCGCTCGGCCAGCTCAAGCAGCTTGGCGTCGATCTCGTCCTTGCTGATGAGCACCTTCGCCAGGTCGGCGCCCATGTCGTTGTGATCCACCGGGGATACGTCCTCAAACGTTCGGGGTCCTGTGTCGGCGGCGGCCCTGCGACCAGGTGTTCACTCGTCAGTCGCTCTGTCGCCGAAACACCAGCGTGCCACACCTACGGGTGACCTCCACGCCACCGGGTAGGTGCAACGGCCCCTGGCCGCGCCAGCCGGTCACCAGCAGGTCCACGGTTTCCAGGTGACGGGCGAACAGGTCACCGGCCGGGCAGCCCGCCCTGAGCGCGGCCCGGCGGAGCAGTCGGCGGCGGACCGCCGAGGGCAGTTCGGCCAGCTTTGTGACGTCCAGCGCCCCTTCGGCCGTCCGGAGGTCGCGCTCGGCCAGCGCGGCCCACTGGTCCAGCGCGTCCGCGTCGTCCCGGAACAGCCGGGCGGTCCTGGCCAGCGCCTCGACCACGCCGGCGCCGAGGTGCTTCTCCAGCACCGGCAGCACCTCGTGCCTGACCCGGGAGCGGGTGTAGGCCGGGTCGCTGTTGTGCGGGTCGTCCCAGACCGGGATCGACTGGGCGGAGCAGGCCTGCCGGGTGGCGGCCCGGTCGAGCTCCAGCAGCGGGCGGCGGTAGCGGCCCTTCTGGGCGGGCATCCCGGCCAGCGAACGGGAGCCGGAGCCCCGGGCCAGGCCGAGCAGCACGGTCTCCGCCTGGTCGTCCCTGGTGTGACCGAGCAGCACGGCCGCCGCGCCGAGCCGTTCGGCGGCGTCGTCCAGCGCGGCGTACCTGGCCTCCCGGGCGGCGTTCTCCGGGCCGCCCTGACGGCCCACCAGGACCGGGACCGCCTCCACCGGGTCCAGACCCAGCTCGCGCAGCCGCTCGGCGACCTGCTGGGCCCGCTCGGCCGAACCGGCCTGGAGTCCGTGATCCACCGTCACCGCACCGACCCGCAGGCCGAGCTTGGGCGCCTCGAAGGCGGTCGCGGTGGCCAGTGCCATCGAGTCGGCGCCGCCGCTGACCGCGACCAGCACCAGCGGCGAACCGGGCGCGGCGGGGGTGCGGGGCAGGCCGGAGGGGTGTCGGCGGGCGTTGCCGATCAGGGTGGTGACACCGGCGGCACCGCTCAGGGCGAGCTCGGACGGGCGGCTGCGGGGCGCCCGGGCGGCCGGGGTGGTCTCGCCCAGGTCTGCGGCGAGTTCGGCGAGGGTACGGCGGACGGCGAGGCGTATCGCCGCGACAGCGGGGTGTGGTCCCACGGGTAAGCACTCCTTGGCGGAGAGGCGGAGCAGATGGTGACGCGGCGTCAGCGCACGGTCACCGGGTGCTCACAGATGGTCGCAGAATCCGGGCACCGGCTACGCCACCCGCGCCACCGGTACGACCACCGTCCCACGTACGAGTGAATGAAGAAACGTTCATCCGCAGCCAACGGGTCAACCGGCGCGAACGTACGGACGACCCGGCCGCCCGGACCGGTCTCAGGCGGTGACCCGGGCCACCCAGGCGCCCGGATTGTGGATCTCGTCACGGGTCGGCAGCGTGTTCGGCGAGGTCCAGACCCGGTTGAAGCCGTCCATCCCGACCCGGTCCACCACGCCCCGGACGAAGACCGCCCCGTCCTGGTACTGCCGCAGCTTGGCGTCCATCCCGAGCAGCCGCCGGACCACCAGGTCCAGCCGGCCGGCGCCACCGGCCCGGCGCCGCTGGAACTTCTCCCGGATCTCCGCCACGCTCGGCACCACGGCGGGGCCCACCCCGTCCATCACCACGTCGGCGTGCCCCTCCAGCAGGGACATCACCGCCGTCAGCCGGTTCAGCGTGTCCCGCTGCTGCGGGGACTGGACCACCTCCAGCAGACTCCCCCGGCGCTCCTCCCCCCGCCCGGCCAGCAGGTCCCTGGCCCGGTCAAGCAGCGCCACCGGGTCGACGTCGGTCTGCGCCAGGAAGGACTGCACCTCGGACTGGATGTGGTCGCGCAGCCACGGGACGGCGGTGAACTGGGTCCGGTGGGTCTCCTCGTGCAGGCAGACCCAGAGCCGGAAGTCGTGCGGGTTCACGTCCAGCTCGCGCTCGACCTGGACGATGTTCGGCGCCACCAGCAGCAGCCGCCCCGGGGTCAGCGGCGGGAGCGCCTGCCGCGGCGTCTCCAGGATCCCGGCCGGACTGTCCGGCGCCACCGGCAGCGCACCGGGGAACTCGGCCGGGGCGAAGGTCTCGTACTGACCGAGCACCTTACCCGACAGGAACGCCAGCACCGCACCGACCTCGACCCCGGTGGCCTTCTCGCCGAGCGAGCCCAGCGCCGCCGAACCGGGCGAGTCCGAGCGACGCGACTGCAACTTCTCCACCAGCGGCCGGACGACGGTCCGGAAGCCCGCCACGTTGGCTCTGATCCACCCCGGCCGGTCCACCACCAGCACCGGGGTGGCGGCCGTGGTCAGCAGGCTGCTCGATCCCATCCGGGTGAAGGCGCGGACGTGTTCCTCCGCCTCCAGCGCGTGCCGCCGGAGCTCCGAGACCACCGCCCGTGCCTCGGCCCGACTCACCTCCGGACCCGACCTCGCCAGCCGGGTCGCCGTCGCGACCGCGAGATCCCAGTCGACCATCCCAGCCCCGCCGCTAGCGCTCGTCATGCCCTCACCGTACGGGACCACCAGCGGCTCGGGCAGATGCTTCGGGGCTGCGCTGTAGGCAGGGCGTTCAGTTGCACTGCCCAGGGGCTCGGGGAACTGCGAGGGGATCTGGCGTGCGGGTCACTGCGAAAGTCCCTGAGCACCTACGCGACGATCACCTTGCAAGGGCCGGCGTCGCCCACGCGGCGGAGCCGCACAACAGCAGAGCCCCTGACTCTCCCGAACCACCTGCCAAGAGGCCGGTGTCGCCCACGCGGCGGAGCCGCACAACAGCAGAGCCCCTGACTCTCCCGAACCACCTGCCAAGAGGCCGGCGTCGCCCACGCGGCGGAGCCGCACAACAGCACAGCCCCGAGCCCCTGACTCCGTAGCGGGCTGGGCACCTGCCTAGTGGCAGCCGCAGGTGGCGAGTTGGCCGACGACCCGGTCGACGGCCGCGCGGGCCGCGTCGGGTGCGGCCGTGGTGCGGGTCATCAGGGCGAAGGCGAGTGCCCGGCCCTCGGCGTCCAGGACGGTGCCCGCCAGGGTGTGGATGCCGCTGCCGGCCAGGGTGCCGGTCTTGGCCCGGACGATGCCGATGCCGTTCTGCGCCCGGGTCGCGACGCCGAACCGGCTGAGCAGCGTCCCGGTGAAGCCGGCGATCGGCAGGCCGGTGAGCACCGGCCGCAGCCGCGGCTGCTCGGGTGAGGCGGCCAGCGCCAGCACCTTGGAGAGCACCAGCGGCGAGATCTGGTTGCCGGTGTGCAGACCGCTGCCGTCGTGCAGGACCACGCCCGCCATCGGGACGCCGAGCTTCTCCAGGGTCAGCCGGGTGGCGGCGAAGGCGCCCTCGAAGCTCGCGGGCTGCTTGGCGGCGATCGCGACCTGACGGGCCATCGCCTCGCTGAGGGTGTTGTCCGAGGTGGTGAGCAGGCGTTCGACCAGCCGGGCGACGGTGGGCGACTCGACGGCGGCGACCGGCTGGGCGCCGGCCGCGGCGACCACGCCGGGCTTGGGCTTGCCCTGGACGGTCACGCCCTCGGCGCCGAGCGCCGCGGCGAAGGCGTCGGCGGCCTGGCCGGCCGGGTCGAAGACCCGGGCCGGGGCCTCGTCGGGGGACTTCGGGTCGATCCGGCCCTCGTTCACCATCAGCGGGGTGACGGTGGCGATGTTCATCGCGTCGTGCTGCGGGTGATTCGCCGGGCCGGTGTACATCGAGACGTCGAAGCCGAGCTTGACCGAGCTCAGCCCGGCCGCCTTGAGGGCGGCGGCGGTCCGCTTGGCCAGCTCGGCCACGGTGGCGGGGGCGGTGTCGGGGTCCACCGGCAGGCCGCCGACCTTGACCTGGTCGGCGGGCAGCGTGGACAGGGTCGGGTCGCCGCCGCCGACCAGCACGATCTCGTCCGGTGCGGTGCCCTTGACCACCTTGGTGGTCAGCCGGGTGTCGCCGGGGATCAGCTCGAGCGCGGCCAGCGCGGTGAGCAGCTTGGTGGTGGAGGCGGGGGTGGCCGGGGTGTTCTCGCCCGCGCCGTACAGCAGTTGGCCGGTGGCTCCGTCGGTGATGGCGAAGTTGAGGGTGCCGAGCGCCTTGTCCTGGAGCAGCGCGGCCAGGTCGCGCTGGAGTCCGGCGGTGGTCGGCATGCCCTCCGCCCCGGTCGTGCTGGCGGCCAGCACCGGACCGCCGGTGGCAACGGCCTTGAGCCCGGCGGCGGTCGGCGGCTGCGGCGTACCGCTGCCGGTCTTCCCGGGCGTCGCGCCCGGGCTGGGATCGGCCCACGCCGGACTCAGCGCACTCGCCGTCAGCGCCACCCCGAGCATCCCGGCGAGCGCCATCCGGCGACCACGCCCCACCCCTGCACCTCGCTGCACCGACCGGCCCCTTTCCTGAGCACACCCTCCCGTAGGAGACACTTGGATTCTGTCAGTCCCTACCTTGGAGGAACCGTTGGAGTTCGACGTCCTGATCGAGATTCCGAAGGGCTCGCGGAACAAGTACGAGGTCGACCATGAGACCGGTCGCCTCCGTCTGGACCGGATGCTCTTCACCTCGACCCGCTACCCGGCCGACTACGGCTACGTCGAGGGCACCCTCGCGGACGACGGCGACCCGCTGGACGCGCTGGTCATCCTGGAGGAGCCGACCTTCCCGGGTTGCCTGATCAAGTGCCGCGCCATCGGTATGTTCAAGATGACCGACGAGGCCGGCGGCGACGACAAGCTGCTCTGCGTCCCGGCGACGGACCCGCGCTGGGAGCACCTGCAGGACATCCAGCACGTGTCGGAGTTCGACCGCCTGGAGATCCAGCACTTCTTCGAGGTCTACAAGGACCTGGAGCCCGGCAAGTCCGTCGAGGGCGCCGACTGGGTCGGCCGCGTCGAGGCCGAGGCCGAGATCGTCGCCTCGATCAAGCGCCACGAGGAGTCCGGCCACTGAGCCCGGCACCGACACCGGCCCAGCGGGCCACCCCGGCCGGGGCGAGCAGAGATGCTCGCCCCGGCCGTTTTTCTGTCCTTCGGCGGTAGTCGGTACCGATGCGGGCGGCCCGGTGCCGGCACTTTTCCCGACAGCCTGTCGGCATCATGTTGACTTAGGTAAGGCTAACCATAAGAATCAGGGCCAGCATCCGCCCCAACCGGAGGTCCGCATGACCAGCCCTGAGCCCACCCCGTTCTCCGTCGTGCTGCGCACCGCCAGTGCCGCCGAGCACGAGGCCGCCGAATCCTCCTCGTTCATGGGGCATTTGCTCAACGGGCGGCTAGGTGTGGAGGCCTACGCGGAGCTCTCGGGGCAGCTCTGGTTCGTCTACCGGGCACTGGAGGGCCGGGCCGCCGAGCTCGCCGAGCACCCGGTGATCGGTCCGTTCATCGACCCGGCGCTGTTCCGCACCGCCGCCCTGGAGGCCGACCTGCTGCACCTGCGCGGCGCCGACTGGCAGGCCGGGCTGACCGCCTCGCCCGCCACCGCCGCGTACGTGGCCCGGCTGGAGCAGCTGATCGACACCTGGCCGGCCGGGTACCTGGCCCACCACTACACCCGCTACCTGGGTGACCTGTCGGGCGGTCAGATCATCCGTGGCATAGCCGAGAAGACCTGGGGCTTCGAGAAGAAGGGCCCCGGGGTGCACTTCTACGTCTTCGAGCAGGTCGAGAACCCGGCCGCGTTCAAGCGCGACTACCGCTCCAGGCTCGACGCGGCCGGCGAGGCGCTGGACGAGGTGGAGCGCCGCCGGGTGACCGACGAGACCAAGAAGGCGTTCGCGCTGAACGGCGCGATCTTCTCGGACCTGGACCTGCGCTACCCGCTCAGCGCCTGATTCCTCAACACCGTTGCCCCCTGGTGAAGTTCACCAGGGGGCAACGGCGTCTGCCGGTCCTACCTGACGGTGCGACGGCGCAGCAGCACCGTGGTGCCGCCACCGAGCAGCAGCAGCCCGGCCGCCGTGGCGACCAGCGGGACTATCGGGGTGTCCATCCCGGTGGAGGCCAGCTCGCCGCCGGTGGAGCCGCCGCTGCTGGTCAGCACCGCGCCGCCGCCGGTGCTGCCGCCCGGGGCCGGGGCAGGGGTGACCGTACCGCCGGTGCCCGGGGCCGGGGTGGGCACCGTGGCGCCCTTGTCGAAGACCAGCGAGGCGGTGACCGGGTCGAGCGCCGCACCGGCCTGGTAGAAGCCGCTGAAGACCGAGGCGCCCTCGGCCGTCAGGGCGGCCGGGAGCTGATGGAGCGTCACCACGCCGTTGACCGGCGCAAAGTTGGCCTTGGACACGTCCAGCGCGGCGACCTTGGCACCCTTGAGCTCGGTCACCTTGCCGTCCAGCGCCTTGGACTTCACGTCGGCGGTCAGGAACGCCCCACCCTGCTCCACCCGCAAACCGAGATCCGCGAAGGTCAGGTCGAGCTCGTAGCCGCCGTCCTTCGGGTGGGCGAGGAAGCGCACCGAACCCTTGAACCCGGCCGTCACCCCGTGCGTCTTGGTGTTGTACGCGCCGCTGCCGCCGCCGAACCGGAAGTCGGCCGCACCGGCGCCGAACTCCACCTTGCCCGCAGCGGCCGGGGTCTTCAGGTAGGCACGGAAGGACTCCTTCACGCCCCAGTCCAACGCACCGTCCAGGATCGGCAGTTCGGCGGGTGCCTGGGTCGGTGAGGCACTCGCGGACGGCGAGGCGGGGGCGGACGGCGAGGCGCTCGCCGACGGCGAAGCAGAGGGCGAAGCGGAGGGCGACGGGGCGGTCTTCCGGAAGGCGAGCGTGGCGCTGACCGGGTCGAGCGCGGTACCGGCGCCGTAGAAGCCACCGAAGGCAGCCGCACCGTCGGCGGTCAGGGTGGCCGGCAGCTCGGTCAGCGTCACCACCCCGTTGACCGGCGCGAAGTTGGCCTTGGACACGTCCAGCGCGGCTGTCCGGACGCCCTTGAGCTCGGTCACCTTGCCGTCCAGCGCCTTGGACTTCACATCGGCGGTCAGGAACGCCCCACCCTGGTCCACCGCGACGGCCAGGTTGGCGAAGGTCAGGTCGAGCTCGTAGCCGCCGTCCTTCGGGTGGCCGAGGAAGCGCACCGAGCCCTGGTACCCGGCCGTGACGGCGTGGGTCCTGGTGTCGTACGCGCCGCTGCCGCCGCCGAACCGGAAGTCGGCCGCACCGGCGCCGAACTCCACCTTGCCCGCAGCGGCCGGGCTGGTCAGGTAGCTGACGAAGGACTTCTTGACGCCCCAGTTCAGGACGCCGTCCACGATCGGCAGTTCGGACGGCGCGCTCGGGCTCGCCGACGCAGAGGCCGAAGCCGAAGCCGATGCCGAGGGAGAAGGAGAGGGAGAGGCCGAGGCGGACGGGCTCGCGGACGGCGACGGCGTCGACTTGGTCAGCACCAGCTTGACCGGGTCCATCGCCGCACCGGCCTGGTAGAAGCCGCCGAACGCCTTGGAGCCGTCCTCGGTCAGCGTGGTCGGGGTGGCCACCCCGGTGGTGGTGTCGCGGCCGACCGCGAAGGTGACCAGCGGGACGTCCGAGCGCGTGACCAGCTTGGTGCTCTTCGCCTTGGTGGTCGGGTCCTCGGTGGTCTCGGCGGTCACCGCGTCCACCGTGATGGTGCCGGTGGAGCCCGCGGTGGTGAGCTTGAAGTCGGTCAGCGCGATGTCCAACTGGCCCTGGTGGCCGGTGAAGTGGAGTCCGCCGGTGAAGGCACCGCTGAGCGTGTGGGCGGTGCCGTCGTACGCGCCGCTGCCGTCCAGGTGGAAGCTGCCCTCGGCGTTCCGGGTGGTGCCGCCGGTCAGCTCGATCTTGCCGCCCTGGGAGGCGGGGCCCTCCAGGTACTTGCGGAAGGACTCCTTGACGCCCCAGTCCAGCGAGCCCTGGTCGTAGACCACCGTGCCGGGCCCCGCGCCGAAGGCCACCGACGGCATGCCGAGTGCGGTCAGACCGAGCCCGACCACGACGGCGGCCAGGGCCGGAAGAGGGGTGCGGTTGCGGCGGGCGATCTTGGCGGTGACGGACATGGTGCTGGTACTCCTTCGGGAACGGCGGCGGGGAAGAGTTCAGACGGTCCGGCGACGCCGGACCAGCAGGGTGACGGCCACGGCCGTACCGGCGGCCGTCACTCCGCCGCCGACGGCGATCCACGGCCAGGGCGAGGACCCCTGGCCGGTGACCGCCGCGACCGGCGCAGCGGACGCCGGGGCGGCGGGGGTGACGGTCGGGGTGCTGCCGAGGTTCGGCAGCGGGGGGAGGGTGGCGGCCGGGTCGAGGGCGACGGCGAAGCTCAGCGGGTCCATCGCGGTGCCCGCCGGGTAGAGCCCGCCGAACGCCTTGGCGCCGTCCTCGGTGAGCAGCAGCGGGAGGTCGGTCGCCTTGAGCAGACCGCCCTCGGGCTTGAGCGCGGCCGCGTCGAAGGTGCCGAGCGGGACGGCCAGGAGCTGCTGGGCCGCACCGCTCACCGTCCTGCCGGACACGTCGGCCAGCAGCGTGCCCTTGCCCCCGGCCACCTTCACCGCAGGGTTGGTCAGGCTCAGGTCGAGCCCGTACACGTCGCCGGTCTTCATGCCGCGGAACCGGACGGCGCCGGTGAAGGCGGCGGTCAGTTCGCCGGTGGCCGGGTCGTAGCTGCCCTTGGCCGGGGTCCAGCGGAAGAACGCGCCGCCGTCGGCGGCGCCGTCGGCCGGCTGCCAGTCGCCCTTGGCGATGGTGCCGGTGACGTAGTCCCGGAAGGTCCGGCGGACGCCCCAGTCGAGCGCGCCCTGGGCGAACTCGGTCCGGGTCGCGGCCGGCGGGGCCGCCGGGGTCTCGGTGGCGGCGGCCGGGGGCGGCGGCGTGGTCGCCGGGGTGCCGGCCGGCGGGGTGGACGGGGCGGCCGGGGTGGCAGCGGCGGCGGCCTTGACGTCGACCGAGACGGTCAGCGGGTCCAGCGCGGTGCCGGCGGTGTAGAAGTTGCCGAACGCCACCGCGCCCGAAGCCGTCAGCGTGGTGGGCACGTTGGAGAGCGTCAGGGTGCCGGACCGGCCGCGCAGGTCGAGTCCGTCCAGGCCGAGGTCGACCAGCTTGGCCTGGGTGGCGTTGCTCACCACGCCGGTGTCCTTGGCCTTGCTGCTGACGTCGGCGTACAGGCCCGCGCCGCTGCCGCCGGCCTTCAGGGTGAACCGGCTGAGCTTCATGTCGAGGCCGTAACTGCCTTTGGCCTCATGGCCCTTGAAGGTGAACCCACCGGAGAAGGCGGCCGTCAGCGCACCGCTCTCCGGGTCGTACGTCCCGGTCGCCGAGTGGAACCGGAAGGCGCTGCCGCCGACCGTGGCCGCCCCACCGGTGAGACCCCAACTGCCCTTGGCGATAGGGCCGGTGACATAGCTGAGGAAGGACTGCTTCAACCCCCAGTCGAGCCGCCCGCCGGCGACCGTGCCGGACGCCGCCAGTGCCGGGGCACTCGGCAGGACGACCAGCAGCAGCGACGCGAGCACCGCGACCAGGGTGGCGGCAAGGCGGCGCAGACGTCGCGGTACGAGCATGGCGAAGCGCTCCTCGGCAGCATGGGTTCGGAGTGGGCTCAGCAGAGCCCCCCCTTGCGAATCTCAGGTAAGGCTAACCTAATATATGCGTCAAGAGTCACCCCGGGTCCACTGCGGCTTCCCGATCCGGACGTGTCAGCACCCAGCTAAGGAGCAGCAGTTGACCGGGACCATCCGAGACCGGGCCCGCGCGCTGGGCCTCGCCCTGCTGCTGGCCACCGTGGCCGCCTGCGGTGGCACCGCCGCCGGGTCCGGGACGGCGAAGGCCCCGGCCGCGCCCGACCGGGTCGAGCCGCTGGCCGCCGCCACCCCCGTGCTGCCCGCCACCGTCGCCTCGGCCGACGGCCGCCAGGTCACGGTGTCCGCCGCCGACCGGATCATCCCGCTCAGCGGCAGCCTGGCCGAGCTGGTGTTCAGCCTCGGCCTCGGTGACCGGGTGGTGGCCCGGGACGTCTCCACCACCTTCGAGCAGGCCGCCGCGCTGCCGGTGATCACCCAGGCGCACGACGTCTCCGCCGAGGGTGTGCTCTCGCTGCACCCCACCGTCGTGCTGGCCGACCGGTCCACCGGCCCGGCCGAGGCGATCGACCAGATCCGTGCTGCCGGGGTCCCGCTGATCGTGCTGGACGACGCCAAGCAGCTCTCCGACATCGACAGCCGGATCGCCAAGGTCGCCGCCGCCCTCGGAGTGCCGGACGCCGGAAGGCAGTTGACCGAGCGGACCGCCGCCCGCACCAAGGAGGTGCAGGCCGCCGTCCGGCCCACCGGCGCCAAGCCCAAGGTCGCCTTCCTCTACCTGCGCGGCAGCGCCTCGGTCTTCCTGCTCGGCGGCGCCGACTCCGGCGCCGGCTCGCTGATCGACGCGGTCGGCGGCGTGGACGCGGGCACCGCCTCCGGGCTGACCGGTGACTTCACCCCGCTCACCAGCGAGGCGCTGGTCAAGGCCGCCCCCGACGCCCTGCTGGTGATGAGCAAGGGCCTGGACTCGGTCGGCGGCATCGACGGGATGCTCAAGCTGCCCGGCGTCGCCCAGACCCCGGCCGGCCTCGACCGCCGGGTGGTCTCGGTGCCGGACGGCATCCTGCTCAGCTACGGCCCGCGCACCCCCGAGGTGCTCAGGTCGATCTCCGACCAGCTCTACGGGACCGCCAAGTGACCGCCACCGCCCTCCCGTTGACCCGCCCCAGGATCAGCCGAAGCACCCTGCTCACCGCCGGGCTCGGGCTCGCCCTGCTGGTCGCCGCGCTGCTCGCGGCCGGGGTCGGCGCGTACCGCATCCCGCTCGGCGACCTGCTCGCCTCGGTCGCGCACCGGGTCGGCCTCGGTGGCCACGCGCTCGACCGGGTGCCCGAGTCGGTGCTCTGGAACGTCCGCTTCCCCCGAGTGGTGCTGGCCCTCCTGGTCGGCGGCTCGCTCGGCTGCGCCGGCGCGCTGATGCAGGGCGTCTTCGGCAATCCGCTGGCCGAGCCCGGCGTGATCGGGGTGTCCTCCGGCGGCGCGGTCGGCGCGGTCGCCTGCATCGTGCTCGGCCTGGACGCGCTCGGCAGCTGGACGGTCACCGTCTTCGCCTTCGTCACCGGCCTGTTGACGGTCTTCGCGGTGTACGCGATGTCCCGCTCGGGCGGCCGGACCGAGGTGGTCACCCTAGTGCTCACCGGGGTCGCGGTGAACGCCTTCTGCGGCGCGCTGATCGGCATCTTCCTGTTCACCGCCGACAGCGCCGCGATCAACCAGGTGACCTTCTGGCAGCTCGGCTCGCTCTCCCAGGCGACCTGGGGCAAGGTGCTGGCGGTCCTGCCGTTCGCCCTGCTCGGCCTGGCCGTCGCGCCGTTCCACGCCCGGAAGCTGGACCTGCTGGCGCTCGGCGAGCGCCCGGCCAGGCACCTCGGCGTGGACGTCGAGCGGATGCGGCTGGTGCTGATCACCGTGGTGGCGCTGCTGACCGCCGCCGCCGTCTCGGTGAGCGGCATCATCGGCTTCGTCGGCCTGGTCGTCCCGCACCTGCTGCGGATGCTGGCCGGTCCCGGGCACCGCTTCCTGCTGCCCGGTAGCGCGCTGGCCGGCGCGCTGGTGCTGGTGCTCGGCGACCTGGCCGCCCGCACCCTGGCCCAGCCCGCCGAACTGCCGCTCGGCGTGCTCACGGCGCTGATCGGCAGCCCGTTCTTCTTCTGGCTGCTCCGCCGGACCCGTACCAAGCAAGGGGGTTGGGCGTGAAGCGACGCCGCCAGGTGCCCGAACGTCCGCTCCCGGGCGCCGAACTGCTCACCGCGGCCGGCCTCCGGCTGGAGGTCGAGGGCCGCGAACTGCTCGGCGGGGTGGACCTGGTGGTCCGGTCCGGCGAGGTGCTCGCCCTGCTCGGGCCGAACGGGGCCGGCAAGTCCACCCTGCTCTCGGTGCTGGCCGGGGATGTCGCCCCGACCTCCGGCACGGTCACCCTCGGCGGTCGCCCGCTGGCCGGCTACCGCCCGGCCGAACTCGCCCTGCACCGGGCGCTGCTGCCGCAGTCCGCCGCGCTCTCCTTCCCGTTCCCGGCCGGCGAGGTGGTCCGGATGGGCCGCGCGCCCTGGGCCGGTACGGCGGCCGAGCAGGAGGACGACGCGGCGGTGGCCGCCGCGCTGGCCGCGACCGAGTCGGCCGCCTTCGTGGACCGTCCGTTCACCGCGCTCTCCGGCGGCGAGCGGGCCAGGATCGCGCTGGCCCGGGTGCTCGCCCAGCGGGCCGCGCTGCTGCTGCTCGACGAGCCCACCGCCGCCCTCGACCTGCGCCACCAGGAGCTGGTGCTGCGGGTGGCCAGGGACCGCGCCGAGGCGGGCGACGCCGTGGTGGTGGTGCTGCACGACCTCTCGCTGGCCGCCGCCTACGCCGACCGCGTGGTGCTGCTCGCGGGCGGCCGCGCAGTGGCCGAAGGACCGGTCGCCGAGGTGCTGAACGCCCCGCTGCTGACCGAGGTGTACGCACACCCCGTGGACGTCTTCCCGCACCCGGTCAGCGGCGTCCCGCTGGTCCTGCCGTCCCGGCACTGAGCTGCCCGCCGCCGGGGCGGGCAGCCCCGGTGCGGGTCAGTCCTCGTCGTCCAGCCGGAAGCCGACCTTCAGCCCCACCTGGAAGTGCGCGACCCCGCCGTCGGCGATGTGCCCCCTGATCTGCGTGACCTCGAACCAGTCCAGGTTGCGCAGTGTCCGCGAGGCCCGCCCGACCCCGTTCCGGATCGCCGCGTCCACCCCCTCGGTCGAGGAACCGACGATCTCGGTGACCCGGTACACGTGTTCGCTCATGGCTCTTCTCCCATCGGTGCGCCCCCGGTCCCACCGTGCCCCAGCCGAACCGGTCCCGCACGCTCACCCGCCGGTGAGCAGGTCGTCCACCCTGGCCTCGCCCTCCCGGTAGCGCCGGGTGATCTCCGCGCTGCAGTCGTCCGCCCGCCGCTGGAGCGCCTGCCGGCGCCCGGAGACCTCCCGCTCGTGCAGCGTCAGGCGCTCGACGGCGGCCACCAGTTCGACGGTCTGGTGGGCCTCCAGATCGGCCAGTTGGACGTCACCCATCAGGGCGTCCGCCTCCCGCTGGTAGCGCTCCCCGCGCGGCGGGCCGAGCCGCAGGTGCCTGGCCGGGCGGCGGACCGGTGACGGGGTGTCGGCCAGGATCGCCGGGAGCTGGTCGAGCAGCGCGTCCGACAGCCCGTCACCCCCGGGCTCGGACCCGGTGGACCGCCGGCGGGCCAGCTCGGCCCGCAGGATGTCCAACCGCCCGTGCAGCAGCCGGCGCAGGTACGAGAGGTCGGCCTCCTGGTCCTGTGCGTCCCGGCGGAGCAGCCGGAGCTGCTCCAGGCCGAGCCCGGTGAGGCCGTACTCCTGCTCGTGGGCCGTGCTGCTCGCGTCCATCAACCAACCACCTGCCGCTGTACCGGTCACTGATCCCCCACTGGGTCCGCCGCCGGATGCCCCGTGTCCGGTGACGCCCGCCCGACGCCGGGAGTTCCCGCCGGGCAGCGACTCCACCCGTGCGAGCGACCCCGGAACTCCCTACCCCGCATGGGTGCTCGTCCACGCGTCGCCCACAGCGTGCCATCCGGGACCGGCCGGTGCACCGCCCGTGCACCCGAACGGCCCCCTGGCGAAGGGGGGTGGCTGATACGACCGGAACAATCCGCAGGCCGTGCCCCTGGTCCGACCGCGCGCGGAATGCGCCCCCGGCGTGCGGGACCCTGCCACGCGCCCGTGGGGCGGCCGATGCGCTCCGGCAGAATGAGGTCCATGCGAGCAGTGGTGCAGCGGGTCGCCGAGGCGGCCGTGACGGTGGACGGCGAGACGGTCGGCGCGATCGAGGGCCCCGGGCTCTGCGTGCTGGTCGGGGTGACCCACGCGGACACCCCGGAGCAGGCCGCCCAACTGGCCCGGAAGCTCTGGTCGGTACGGCTGTTCGACGGCGGGGAGACCGAGCTGTCCTGCTCGGACCTGGACGCCCCGCTGCTGGTGATCAGTCAGTTCACGCTCTACGGCGATGCCCGCAAGGGCCGCCGCCCCACCTGGAACGCGGCCGCCCCGGGCCCGCAGGCCGAGCCCCTGGTGGACGCCGTGGTGGCCGAACTCCGGTCGCTCGGCGCCACGGTGGAGACCGGTCGGTTCGGCGCCGACATGAAGGTGTCGCTGGTGAACGACGGCCCGCTCACCGTCCTGCTGGAGCTGTAGGGCCTAGACCGGGACGATCACGTCCTGGCTGCCCGGCACGCCGTCGGCCAGCAGCACCTCGTCCACCGGCACGTTCCGCTTCACCAGGGCCAGCGCGATCGGGCCCAGCTCGTGGTGCCGGGCCGAGGAGGTCACGAAGCCCACCGGGCGGTCCTGGCCGGGCCGGAGCACCTCGGCGCCGTGCGCCGGGAGCTTTTCCTCGGTGCCGTCCAGGTTGAGCAGCACCAGCCGACGCGGCGGCTTCCCCAGGTTGTGCACCCGGGCCACCGTCTCCTGGCCCCGGTAGCAGCCCTTCTGCAGGTGCACGGCGCTGGACAGCCAGTCCACCTCGTGCGGGATGGTCCGGTGGTCGGTCTCGAAGCCCAGCCGGGGCCGGTGGCCCTCGATCCGGAGCGCCTCGTACGCCCACACCCCGGCCGCCGGGCCGTAGCCGGCGGTCAGCTCGGCCAGTCGGGCCCGCGGCACGAACAGGTCCCGCCCGTACGGGAGTTCGCGGACCGCGGCGGCCCCTTCGGCGGATGCCTCGGAGCCGGCCGGCAGGTACACCACGGCGTACTCCTCGGTCGCGTCGGCGACCTCCACCCGGTAGAAGAACTTCATGCTCTCCAGGTACCCGATCAGCGCCGCCTGGGTGCCCGGTTCGACGTGCGCCCAGGTGGTCTCGCCGTCGTCCACCAGGTAGAGCGCGTGCTCGACGTGCCCGTTCGGGGAGAGCACCAGCGCGTCGGTGGCCTGCTGCGGCGGCAGTGCGCTGACGTGCTGGGTGAGCAGCAGGTGCAGCCAGCTCAGCCGGTCCGCGCCGGTGACGGTCAGCACGCCCCGGTGCGAGAGGTCCACGAACCCGCGCCCCTCGGCCAGTTCGCGCTGCTCGGGGAAGAGGCCGCCGTAGTGCGCGGCCACCCCTTCGTCGGCTCCTTCGGCGGGGACGGCACCGGGCAGGGCAAGCAGCGGACTCTTCATGACCGCAAGCTTACGACTGCTCCTGCGCGAGCTTGCTGGTGCAGTCCGCGCAGCGGCCGAAGATGGCGAAGTGCTTGAGGTCGGTGTCGAAGCCGTGCTCCGCGCGCAGGCTGTCGATCAGCGGCGCGGCGATCGCGGTGTCGGTCTCGGTGACGCCCTCGCAGTCCCGGCAGACCAGGTGCAGGTGGGTGTGCCGGCCGGCCAGGTGGTACGTCGGGGCGCCGTGGCCCAAGTGGGCGTGCGAGACCAGCCCGAGCTCCTCCAGCAGCTCCAGGGTCCGGTACACGGTGGAGATGTTGACCCCGCTGGCGGTCTTCCTGACCTCGTGCAGCAGCTCGTCCGGGGTGGCGTGGTCCAGTGTGTCCACCGCCTCCAGCACCAGCTGGCGCTGCGGGGTGAGCCGGTACCCGCGCTCGCGCAGGTCGGCCTTCCAGTCGAAGGGGGTCTCGGTGTCAGCCACGGTGCGCCTGCCCTGCCTCTGGGGCCTGTCCGACCATTCGCGTCGGAACAGGCCGGGTCGTCCGGTGCGTGCGCTCGGCGTGCGGCCGGGGCGCCCTCGTAGCGGAGCTGCTCGGGCCCCGGGGCGGAGCCGCTGGTCGTCGCGGCGGCCGTGCGGCGAGCGTGCGTGCTGGACGGGCCGGACCCGACGGGAATGGTCGGACAGGCCCGCGTGCGACAAGTGTAGGGACCGACCATCCGGCCGGCCCCTACGGTGCACCATTGCTCAGCGGAAGAAGGCGATGCCGTCGTCCGGCAGGTCCGCGATGTCCTGGATCAGCTTCGCCGGGTTCAGCACCTTCCTGAGCTGCGCCGACATGTACGGCCGCAGCGGCACCTCGGGGGCGGCCTTCTCACCGACCCAGAGCAGTTCCTCGGCGACCATGCCGTAGAGCCGCTTGCCGCCGGTGTACGGGGCCGCGCCCTCGATCCGGGCGACCGCGTCGGTGGCCAGGTCGATCTGCGGCTTGCCGTCGTGCAGCTTGCCGTACCAGATCTCCACGGTGCCGTCGTCGCGGACCGAGGAGACCTCGATCTCGCGCTCGCCGCTGGTGCCGTGCTGGTTGCTGGTGATCCGCCAGAACCCGTGCTCGGTCTCCAGCGGGCGGACCTTCTCACCGTCGTTGTCCAGCACCCAGGAGCGGGAGCGGAACTCCAGGAAGGCCCGGGTGTCGTGCCGGAACACGATCTCCTGGCCGAAGTTGCACTTCTCGGTGCCCGGGAAGTCGTAGACGCCCGCGCCCTCCCAGGTGCCGAGGAGGAAGGCCAGCGGGACGACGTCCTTGTGGAGGTCAGAAGGGATCTCGATCATGTTCCTGGTCGCTGTCGTCGGTGTGGGACTGCCTCAACCGTACGGGAGGGATCAGCGCTGGCCCTGGTAGAGCTTCATGACGGCGAAGATGGCGAACCAGGTGACCAGCACGGCCACCAGGACGAGCAGACCAGTGAAGACGTATTCCAGACCGGACACGGGGCGCTCCCATTGCGGCGTTGCGGTACAGAGCAGGACGGGCTGAGTCTATCGGCCCGGTATGCGCCGGTCTCGGTGAGCCCCGCCACGTCGTCTATAAGGTGTCACCATGCCGAAGAAGCTGGTCATCAAGGTCACCGCCGGAGCCGACGCCCCGGAGCGCTGTTCGCAGGCGTTCACGGTGGCCGCCGTCGCGGTCGCCAGCGGGGTCGAGGTCTCGCTCTGGCTGACCGGCGAGGCGACCTGGTTCGCACTGCCGGGCCGGGCCGCCGAGTTCGAGCTGCCGCACGCCGCGCCGCTGCCCGACCTGCTGGACGCGGTGCTGGCGGCCGGCCAGGTCACCGTCTGCACGCAGTGCGCGGTGCGCCGGGGCATCGTCGAGCAGGACCTGGTCGAGGGTGCCCGGATCGCCGGGGCGCAGCTGTTCGTGCAGGAGATCATGGCCGACGACGTGCAGGCCCTGGTCTACTGATCCGGCCGGTCCCGGTCATGACCGGGCTCGTCCCACCGGGGGTCGTCCCAGCGCGGGTCCTGCCACCAGTCGTCCTCGGGGTCGCGCTTGTTGGCGAAGATCGCGGCGGTCGGCGGTATCACCGCCGCGACCACGCACATCCCGATCGCGGCGGGCACCGAGAAGAACCGCACCACTCCCCAGGCCAGGACGAACATCGTCACGCAGACGGCCATCATGACGAAGTAGTAGAGGTGCCTCCGGCGCTGCTGCACCCTTGCACGGTACGGCCGAGGGCCCCCTGCGCGGCAGGGGGCCCTCGGTCGTACGTCGGGGAGCTGTCGGGTCGTCAGACCGCGATCGCGACCTCGGTCTGGGCGCCCTGGGAGGCGACCACGACCCGGTCCACGGTCGCGCCCGGGACCAGCGCGCGCAGCGTCCACTTGCCCGGACGGGCGAAGAAGCGGAACTGCCCGGTCGCTGAGGTGGGCACCTCGGCCGTGAACTCGCCGCCCTCGTCCAGCAGACGGACGTAACCGTTGACGGGCTCGCCGTCGCGGGTCACCGAACCCTGGATGATCGTCTCCTTGGCCACGTCAACTCCTGCCAGATCGGGGCCACCGGCCTTCGCACCGCACATGATGTCTTCCCTTCCTACGGTTCGAGAGGCTCAGTTGTCGCCGAGCGCGATCGGCACGCCGACCAGGCTGCCGTACTCGGTCCAGGAGCCGTCGTAGTTCTTGACGTTCTCCTGGCCCAGCAGCTCGTGCAGCACGAACCAGGTGAGCGCGGAGCGCTCACCGATGCGGCAGTACGCGATGGTGTCCTTCGCCAGGTCGACGCCCTCGGCGGAGTAGAGCTCCTTGAGCGCCTCGTCCGACTTGAAGGTGCCGTCGTCGTTGGCGTTCTTCGCCCACGGGATGTTGCGGGCGGACGGGACGTGGCCCGGACGCTGCGACTGCTCCTGCGGGAGGTGGGCCGGGGCGAGCAGGCGACCGGCGAACTCGTCGGGCGACCGGACGTCGACCAGGTTGAGGGTGCCGATCGCGTTCACCACGTCGTCGCGGAAGGCGCGGATCGACTTGTCCTGCTCCTGCGCCTTGTACTCGGTCGCGGCGCGCTCGGGCACCTCGGCGACCAGCTCGCGGGCGTCGAGCTCCCACTTCTTGCGGCCGCCGTCGAGCAGGCGGACGTCACCGTGGCCGTAGAGCTTGAAGTACCAGTAGGCGTACGAGGCGAACCAGTTGTTGTTGCCGCCGTAGAGCACCACGATGTGGTCGTTGCCGATGCCCTTCTTCGAGAGCAGCGCCTCGAAGCCGGCCTGGTCGACGAAGTCGCGGCGGACCGGGTCCTGGAGGTCCTGCTTCCAGTCGATCCGGACCGCGTTGCGGATGTGGTTCAGCTCGTACGCGGCGGTGTCCTCGTCAACCTCGACGACGACGACCTTCGGGTTGTCCAGGTTGTCCTGGACCCAGTCGGCGTCGACCAGGACGTCACTGCGGCTCATGGTGGTGTCTCCATCCGGGGGCGGTACTGCGGAAGGGGTGCGGAGGTCTGTGTGAGCGGCACCCCGGGAGGCCGGCCGTCCGGAATTCTGTCCGAATACCGAGACGCACGGGTGTGGCCGGGGTTGGGCTTCCTTGCAGGGGTGCCGAGGCGGCCTGAGGCGTGGAACTGCCTGGTCAGGGCCAGCGGCAAGGGAGTGGGCAGGGCCGGACGTACCGGTCAGAACCGCCCGTTCAGCGCATTCGACACAGGCAGGCGGCCACGCGGCACAGGTCTACCGCCCGCCGCTTCGTGAGGTCCGCCTGTCGCTTCATGCTCACGATGCTAGGGACTCGGACCGGCCGCTGTCATCAGCGTGTCAAATAGTGAGACGATTCGCATCACATAGTGAGATTTGCGGGTTTCCCGCCCTCCTCGCACCGGGCCCGGCCCCGTCCGCCGCCCGGCCGCGCAGGCCCCGGAGCGGCAACGCTGGACAGTGCGTCTCGCAGAGCGGACGGGGCGGGCGGTCAGCCGATCAGCCGCGAGCCGATCCACGCCAGCGGCGCGGCCACCGTGAGCGGCAGCACCACACCCGCCGTGAAGTGCACGAACCGGGACGGGAAGTCGTACGACGCCACCCGGTGGCCGACCACCGCACCGACCGCCGCCAGCCCCGCCACGGCCGGCGGACCGCCCGCCAGCACCCCGGCGGTCGCCCCCAACAGCAGCGCGGCCACCGGCCGGAGCACACCCCGGACCGGGGCCGCCGCCAGCAGCGTGCCCACCGCGACCACGAGCAGCGCGGCCGGGACGTGCCCCGCGAGCAGCAGCCCGGCCATCAGCCCGGTCAGCAGCACGCCGGAACCGAGCACGGTCAGCGCATAGAACCGCTCGGCCGGATCGGCCGGCCGGAACGTCTGCCAGACCAGCGCCACCACCAGGCCGACCCCCAGCGCCGCCGCCAGACCGGCGGCCCCACCGGCCAGCACCGCGGCGTCGGCGGCGAAGCCCGCCAGCGCCACCCCGGCGATCCCCTGCCGGGCCGGCCACATCCCGTGCAGCCTGAACCACCCCACCGCGGTCAGCCCCTGAGCCACCGTCAGCCCGGCCGTCAGGCCGTACCGGCCCCCGAGGGCGGCCACCGCCAGCAGTGCGCACAGACCCGCCGTCAGCACCGCGGGCCGTAGGCCCGGCGCCACGATCGGCAAGTCGCTCTTCGCGGGGGCGGCGGTCAGGACCATCAGGAGTCTCCACTGGGCAGGCGATCAACTTTTTTTGCAGGGCGCTCCGCCCGCGGCACCGGGGCTGCGCTCTCGGCAGTGCGTCCAGTTGCCCTGCCCAGGGGCTCGGGCTCTGCTGATGTGCGGCTCCGCCGCGTGGGCGAGGAGATCTGGCGTGCGGGTCACTGCGAAAGTGCCTGACCACCCCGGAACGGACCACCTTGCAGAGGCCGGCGTCGCCCGCGCGGCGGAGCCGCACAACTGCAGAGCCCCGAGCCCCTGACCGTAGATGCCGAGCCGCCTGCCTAGAAGCTGGCGTCGCCCGCGCGGCGGAGCCGCACAACTGCAGAGCCCCGAGCCCCTGATGGCTGAGCCCGGCGCGCCAGCCGGAGGGCCGGGTCAGCCGCCCGCGAAGGGGGGGAGGGCCTCGATGGTGCCGCCCTCGGTGAGGGGGACGGTGGTGTGGTCGCGGGTGCCCACCTGGTGGCCGTCGACCAGGTAGGAGCAGTGGGTGAGTATCCGGAGCAGCTGGGGGTTGTCGCCGTGGCGCTGCCGGACCTCGGCCAGCGCCTCGCCGAGCGTGGCGGCCAGGTAGGGCTCCTCGGCGACCCCTGCGGCGGCCTTGGCCGCGGCCCAGTACCGGAGGGTGCCGGTCACCCTGGTGGCCCCCGGCGCCGTCGCTCGTGCGGTGGAAGTGTGCGCTGCCATGGCAGCCCTCCTCGTCGTCCTCGCCCGGTGCGGTGCGCCGGCTCTGCTGCCGGGGCACCCACGCCAAAGGTGTACACGTACGGTGCGGCCGGTGCGGCTCCCATGATGGACCGGCCGGGCCCGGAAGCCGTAACGGCGCTGGTCGCGCGTGGCGCGTTCGGCACCCGGTGAACGGCGCGGACGTGGCGGGAGTCACGCCCGGAGTGGCCCGATGTGGCCCGACGACGCGTGCACAGCCCTCCCCGTGCGGGGAGTGGTCGGCTATTCTCGTGGCGTGAGGGACCTGGGCAGAGTCGCCCCCGGGTCCTTTTGTGCTTTCAGGACGCCACGTACGGATGGCCTCCCGGGACGGTGCCCCACCCGCACCGTCGTCGGCGAGGACCGACCGGCAGGAGCCGCACAACGGTGTGCGGGAGCTCGGCCGGGCGGGAGTGCAGCGGGAGCAGACCGGAAGGTTCGCGGATGAGCAGGACTGAGACGGAGCATCAGGGGTTGCGGGACCCCGGACGCACGCCCCGGCCGGTGCTGCGCGCTCACGAACCGGTCGGATCTCGTCCCTCGGACGTCCGCTCCCCCACCTTCACCGCAGCCCGCCACCGGCCCCCCGGCCGACCGGCTGCGACCGCGACGACCCGGAAAGGGGACTACCGGGTATGAGTTCTCTCCTTCTGCTCACCAACGCGCTGCAGCCTTCCGCCGAGGTACTGCCTGCCCTCGGCCTGCTGCTGCACACCGTCCGGGTGGCCCCGGCCGAGGGCTCCGCCCTGGTCGACACCCCGAGCGCCGACGTCATCCTGGTGGACGGCCGCCGGGACCTGCCGCAGATCCGCAGCCTCTGCCAGCTGCTCCGCTCCACCGGGATCGGCTGCCCGCTGATCCTGGTGGTCACCGAGGGCGGCCTGGCCGCCGTGACCGCCGAGTGGGGCATCGACGACGTCCTGCTGGACACCGCGGGCCCGGCCGAGGTCGAGGCCCGGCTGCGGCTGGCGACGGGCCGGCTCCAGGTGGTCTCCGACGACAGCCCGATGGAGATCCGCAACGGCGACCTGGTGGTCGACGAGGCGACCTACTCGGCCAAGCTCAAGGGCCGGGTGCTCGACCTGACCTTCAAGGAGTTCGAACTGCTGAAGTACCTGGCCCAGCACCCGGGCCGGGTGTTCACCCGGGCCCAGCTGCTCCAGGAGGTCTGGGGCTACGACTACTTCGGCGGCACCCGGACGGTGGACGTGCACGTCCGGCGGCTCCGGGCGAAGCTCGGCGTCGAGAACGAGCAGCTGATCGGCACCGTCCGCAACGTCGGCTACCGCTTCGTCATCCCCGAGAAGCCGGACAAGGGCGAGCGGCCCGGGCTGGAGCAGCGCTCCCCGGCCGCCCGCGAGTACTGACGGCCCAACGGCCGTGACCGGCTTGTCCGACTACGCCCCGGCCTGTCCGGGGCGGGTCGGGCGGTCCGCCGTACCCCCTTGCGCGACCCGCGTAGACTCCCCCCGTGGCCAAGGTGACGCGTGACGATGTAGCCCGACTGGCTGGGACCTCGACCGCGGTCGTCAGCTACGTCATCAACAACGGGCCGCGACCGGTCGCGCCCGCGACCAAGGAGAAGGTGCTCGCGGCGATCGAGCAGCTCGGCTACCGGCCGAACAGCGTCGCCCAGGCGATGGCCTCCCGGCGGACCAACCTGGTCGGCATGGTCGTCCCCGACGCCCGGCAGCCGTTCTTCGCCGAGATGGCGCACGCGGTCGAACGGGCCGCCTCCGAGCGCGGCAAGCTGGTGCTGATCGGCAACTCCGACTACGTGGACGACCGCGAGGTGCACTACGTCCGCGCCTTCCTCGGCATGCGGGTCTCCGGCCTGATCCTGGTCAGCCAGGGCCCCTCGCAGCGGGCCGCCGAGGAGTTCGCCGCGATGGAGGGCGCCAAGGTGGTGCTGCTGCACCGCCGACCCGAGGCGATCGACGACGTCGCGGTGGTCACCGACGACGTGGGCGGCGCCGAGACCGCCGTCCGCCACCTGCTGGAGGTGCACGGGCACCCGTACGTGGTCTGCTTCGGCGGCCCGGTCGAGCAGCCCGCTCCCGGCGACCCGGTGATCGACCACGTCGAGGGCTGGCAGCGCGCGATGGACGCGCACGGCCTCCCGGTCGAGCCCAACCTGGTGGACGCCCCGTTCCACCGCTACGGCGCGTACGAGGTCGCGGTCGCCCTGCTGCGCTCGCCGCAGCGGCCGCCGGCGATCTTCTGCTCCACCGACGACCAGGCGATCGGCGTGCTCCGGGCCGCCCGCGAGGTCGGCCTGCGGGTGCCGGAGGACCTGGCGGTGGCCGGCTTCGACGACATCCCCGAGGCCGCGCTGGCCGACCCGCCGCTGACCACCGTCGCCTCGGACCGGGACGCGATGGCCCGGGCGGCCGTCGACCTGGTGCTGGACGACTCGCTGATGGTGCCCGGCTCGGACACCGAGCGGGTCCGGAAGTTCCCGTCCCGGCTGGTCATCCGCCGTTCCTGCGGCTGCGGAGCCCCCTCCCAGGGCTGACCAGGCTTTATGAGAAGTCAACGGGCTTCTCGGGCGGCTCTGACCGCGCTCTCATCCGGCTCTCATCAACCGGGCGGACGTTGGATCCATGAGCGACCAGCACCGCAACACCGAAGACCAGGGTCCGTACGGCTACCCGGGCTGGACCCCGCCGCAACCGACCGAGGCGCCGAGCGCCCACGTGATCGAGGGCACCGTGCTCCCGCACGGCCCGTACGCCGAGGACTTCGCCGCACCGCCCGCCGAGCCCGCGCCCCCGGTCAGCCACGCCCGCAAGGGCTTCCTCAAGGGCCGGCTGGCCCTGGTCACCGCCGTGGCCACGGTGGCCGCGCTGCTCGGCGGGGTGACCGGCGGGGTGATCGCCGCCGACCGGGGCTCCGGCGGCAGCAGCTCCAGCACCCTGGTGCGCCCGGTCTCCGCGAAGTCCGACGGCAGCGCCGACGTCACCGCGATCAACTCGGCGGTCTCGCCGAGCGTGGTCCAGATCACCGTGAAGTCCGCCTCCGGCACGGCGACCGGCACCGGCGTGGTGCTCACCGCCAACGGCCAGATCCTGACGAACTACCACGTGATCTCCGGCGCCGTCAGCGGCGGCGGGCAGCTCACCGTGACCTTCAAGGACGGCTCCACCAAGACCGCCAGCGTGACCGGCACCGATGCCTCGCTGGACGTCGCGGTGATCACCGCGAACGGCGTCAGCGGACTGCCCACCGTCACCCTCGGCGACTCGGACGCCGTCCAGGTCGGCGACTCGGTGGTCGCCATCGGCAACCCCGAGGGCCTCACCGGCACCGTCACCTCCGGCATCATCAGCGCCAAGGACCGCCCGGTCACCGTCCAGGTCGACGAGTCCACCACCAGCGGCAACGGCGGCTTCGGCTTCCCCAACCTGCCCGGTCAGCGCAGCTCCGGCGGCTCCACCGGCGGCGACACCGCCAACTACAAGGCCCTGCAGACCGACGCCGCGCTCAACCCCGGCAACTCCGGCGGCCCGCTGATCAACGCCACCGGTCAGGTAATCGGCCTCAACTCCGCGATGTACTCGGCCAGTGGCTCCAGTTCGACCGCCGGGTCCGGCACCGCGGGCAGCGTCGGGCTCGGCTTCGCCATCCCGATCAACGACATCAAGGACGTGCTGCCCAAGGTGCAGGCCGGCCAGCAGCTCTGAGCAGCACAATGACCGTACGACCGGACTAGGAAAGGTCCCGCCCCGATGACACCCCCCGCCGACGACCGCACCTCTGCCGAGACCCCGGGCAGCACGGCCCGGCTCCTCGTGGTCGACGACGAGCCCGCACTGCGGGACGCCCTGGAGAGCAGCCTCGCCTTCGAGGGCTACGAGGTCACCACCGCCACCGACGGCTTCGAGGCGCTGGACGCCGTCGAACGCGACCACCCCGACCTAGTCCTGCTCGACATCATGATGCCCCGGATGGACGGCCTCACCGCCGTCCGCCGGATGCGGGCCCGGGGCGACACCGCACCGGTCCTGATGCTCACCGCCCGGGACGCGGTCGGCGACCGGGTCACCGGCCTCGACGTGGGCGCCGACGACTACCTGGCCAAGCCGTTCGAACTCGACGAACTGCTGGCCCGGGTCCGGGCGTTGCTCCGGCGCAGCGCCCTCGCCTCCGAGGCCGCCGCCCGCGCGGCGGTCGAGGCCGAGGACACCGAGGTGATCGCCTTCGCCGACCTGCGGATGAACACCGCGACCCGCGAGGTCACCCGGGAGGGCAAGCCGATCGAGCTGACCCGGACCGAGTTCATGCTGCTGGAGATGTTCCTCTCGCACCCGCGCCAGGTGCTGACCCGGGAACAGATCCTCAAGGCGGTCTGGGGCTTCGACTTCGAGCCCTCCTCCAACTCGCTGGACGTCTACGTGATGTACCTGCGCCGCAAGACCGAACAGGGCGGCCTCCCCCGCCTGATCCAGACCGTCCGCGGCGTCGGCTACGCCCTCCGGTCCGCCACCGGCCCAGCGGCGTGAAGAGACTCACCGGCTGGTTCCGCGGCCGCTCCCTCCGGAGCCGGCTCGCCATGCTCACCGCCGCCGCGGTGGCGGTCGCCATCGCGCTGTCGGCGCTCGCCTGCTGGTTCATCGTCAGGGGACAGCTGTACGAGCAGGTGAAGAGCAACCTCAGGGGTGCACCGAACTCACCGACGGCCGGTACTCGGCCCGGGGCCACCTACTGGCCCTGTGGCGCCACCCCGGACTCGGCGCTGGCCAATGCCACCGCCGCGGTCGGCAAGCTGCCGGCCGGGCAGCCGCTCGGCCCCCGCTGGCCGCTCCAGGCCATCAGCCCCGACCAGCAGATCTGCCTGCAGATCGGCTCCAACCACGCGATCAAGGTCACTTCGGTCGACCTGGCACTGCTGAACTCCACCACCGCCCCCGGGACGTACGTCTTCCACGAGAGCACGTACACCAACGGGGAGTCGGTCATGGTGCGCGCCTCGACCTTCCCCTACGAGGGGCAGACCTACGTCATGCTGGCCGCCGAGCCGCTCGCCTCGGTGGAGAACTCGCTCCAGCAGCTCGCCTTCATCCTGCTCGGCGTCGCCGCCCTCGGCGTGGTCGGTGCCGGCGCCACCGGCCGGCTGGTCGCGCGGTCCGCGCTCAAGCCCGTCGACCAGCTCACGGACGTGGTCGAGCACATCGCCCGCACCGAGGAGGTCGGCTCCACCATCCCCGTGCACGGGGACGACGAGATCGCCCGACTGTCCTCCTCCTTCAACTCGATGTCCACCGCGCTGGCCAACTCCCGTGACCGGCAGACCCGGTTGATCGCCGACGCCGGGCACGAGCTCCGTACTCCGCTGACCTCGCTGCGGACCAACGTCGACCTGCTGATCCGCTCCAACGACACCGGGCGCCCGCTGCCCGAGGCGACCCGCACCAAGCTGCTCGGCAACATGAAGGCGCAGATGCAGGAACTCACCCTGCTCATCGGCGACCTGCTCCAGCTGTCCCGCCCGGACTCCCCCAGGCCCGGTCAGAACCCCACCGTGGTGGCCCTGCACGAGATCGCCGACCGGGCCGTCGAACGGGCCCGACTGCGCGGCCCCGGCCTGCACTTCGAGCTCGCGATCCAGCCCTGGTTCGTGCACGGCGACGCCGCCGCACTGGAGCGCGCGGTGATCAACCTGCTGGACAACGCGGTCAAGTACTCCCCGCCCGGCGGCGCCGTCGAGGTCGCCCTCCAGCAGGGCCGGCTGACCGTCCGTGACCACGGCCCCGGCATCCCCCAGGACGAACTCCAGTACGTGTTCGACCGGTTCTGGCGCTCCCCGTCCTCCCGTCAGCTCCCCGGCTCCGGCCTCGGGCTCTCGATCGTGGCGCAGGCCGTCCGCGACTCCGGCGGCGAGGTCGCGCTCGGTGCGCCCCAGGACGGCCCGGGCACCCTGGCCACCGTCCGCCTCCCCGGCCAGACCGACCGGCCGTAGGCGGGCAGGCGGGCCGCACGCGAGAGGGGCACCCCCGCCGGGGGTGCCCCTCTCACTTCAGGTGTGCGGTGGACGTCAGTTGACGTCCTCGCCGACGCCGATGACCTTGATCCGGTCCTGCGCCGGGACCGCCAGCGGGGCGGTGGCGGAGGAGTTGGCGCCGAGGTAGGCCGCGAACAGGTCGAGGTCGGAGACGCCGACCAGCTTGTCGGTGCCCGCCGCGAAGGTCGGGAAGCCGTCGCCGCCGCCGGCCAGGAACTCGTTGGCCGCGACCCGGTAGTTGGCGGTCGGGTTGATCGGGGCGCCGTTCAGCTTGACCGAGTCGGCCGGCACCCGGTCGGCGCCGGTCTTGTTGAGGTCCAGGGTGTAGGTCAGGCCCTTGGAGTTCTGCAGGATCTTCGGGGCGGCCGTGTTGAGGCCGCTGACCTGCTCCTTGAGCAGCTGCACGACCTGGGCACCCGTCAGGGTCTTGACCTGCATCATGTTGGTGAACGGCTGGACGGTGAACGCCTCGCCGTAGGTCACCACGCCGTCGCCCTCGGCGCCGCTGGCCTTGTAGACCAGGTCGGAGCGGATGCCACCGGGGTTCATGAAGGCGATCTGCGCGCCGCCCTTGTCGGCGGGCGCGAGCCCGGCCAGCTGGGCGTCGGCGATCACGTCACCGAGCGGCTTCTCGTACGCGCTGGAGCCACGGCCGTTGATGTCCGCGCCGATCCAGCCGAGCGAGCGGTTGGCGATCGGGGCCGCCAGCTTGCTGTAGCGGCTGATCAGCGAGGTGATGTCGGCGGCCTTCTCGGTGGTGCGGCGCACCACGTGGTTGGCGGCGGTCACCGAGGGGCGGACGATCGCGCCGGAGCGCTTGTCCAGCTTGAGGTTGATCTCGGTGTACAGCCGGCCGAAGGAGGCCGCGCTGGTGACCGACCGCAGCTGGCCGTTCGGGTCCGGGATGGCGCAGGCGTAGGCGTTGTGGGTGTGACCGGTGACGATCGCGCCGATCGCCGGGTCGAGGCCCTTGGCGATGTCCACGATCGGGCCCGAGATGCCCTGGCCGGCCGCGCCGCAGTCGTAGTTGTAGGTGCTGGAGGCCGGGTAGCCGCCCTCGTGGATCAGCGCCACGATCGAGTCCACGCCCTGGCGCTTGAGCTCCTTGGCGTACTTGTTGATGGTCTCGATCTCGTCGCCGAACTTGAGGCCCTGGATGCCGGCCGCGGTGACGATGTTCGGCGTGCCCTCCAGGGTCGCGCCGATGAAGCCGACCTTGACGCCGTGGACGTTCTTCACCCAGTACGGCTTGAGGATCGGGCGGCCGGTCTTCTCGTTGGTGACGTTGGCGGCCAGGTACTCGAAGTCCGCGCCCTTGAACTTGCGGCCCTTCTCGTAGCAGCCGTCGGTCGGGTGGCAGCCGCCGTTCTGCAGCCGGAGCAGCTCCTTGGAGCCCTCGTCGAACTCGTGGTTGCCGACACTGGTGACGTCCAGGCCGACCTTGTTCAGCGCCTCGACGGTGGGCTCGTCGTGGAACAGGCCGGAGAGCAGCGGGCTGGCGCCGACCAGGTCGCCGGCCGCGACGGTGACCGTGTTGCGGTGGCCCTCGCGGGCCTGCCGCAGTGCGGTGGCCAGGTACTCCATGCCGCCGGCGGGGGTGTCCACCACCTTGCCGGTCGCCGGGTCGATCTCCTTGATGTTCCCGGAGGAGCCGGCCGGCGGCTCCAGGTTCCCGTGCAGGTCGTTGATGGCGAGGATCTGGAGGTCCTCGGTCTTGGGCTGGTGCCAGTTCCAGTCCCAGCCGTGCGCCTGGGCGGCGCTCGGCACCAGCAACGTCCCGAACAGGCCGACGACGGCGGCCGCGGCGTACGCGGGCCGACGGAAGCGGCCGAGCTGACCGACATTGGGCATGAGGTTTCCCCTGCACCGTTTGGGGCTCCGCCGTGGGGTGGAGCCGAGGGTGGTGTGACCCGATGCAGCCTAGAGTCAACGCGCGTAGCTGTCAGGACCCCGGAGGTAACGAGAGCGTTTCCTGCAGACGAATCCGACCGGACCGCCGGGGACTGACGGCCCCTCACCGCCGGGGCTCGGCCTCCAGGTGCCGCTCGGCCCGGTCCCGCTCCGCCACCGCGTCCTCGGTCATCGCGCGGTCGGTGTACACCAGCGGCCGCTCGGCCTCGGTGATGATGTGCTTGACCACCTGGACGTTGCCGTTCACGTCCCAGACCGCGATGCCCGGGGACAGCGTCGGGATGATCTCCACCGCCCAGCGGGGCAGCCCGAGCACCCGGCCGGTCGCTCTCGCCTCGTCGGCCTTCTGCATGTAGATGGTCCGGGTGGAGGCCATCTTGAGGATCGCCGAGGCCTCCTTGGCCGCCGCCCCGTCCACCACGTCGGAGAGGTGGTGGACCACCGCGACGAAGGACAGCCCGAGCCGCCGGCCGAACTTCAGCAGCCGCTGGAACAGCTGGGCCACGAACGGGCTGTTGATGATGTGCCAGGCCTCCTCGACCAGGAAGATCCGCTTCTTCCGGTCCGGACGGATCCAGGTGTGCTCCAGCCAGACCCCGACGATCGCCATCAGGATCGGCATCGCGATCGAGTTCCGGTCGATGTGCGAGAGGTCGAAGACGATCAGCGGCGCGTCCAGGTCGATGCCGTCGGTGGTGGAGCCGTCGAACATGCCGCGCAGGTCGCCGTCGACCAGCCGGTCCAGCACCAGCGCGACGTCCAGGCCCCAGGACTGCACGTCCCGGACCTCGACCCCGAGCGAGTCGGTGGAGCCCAGCTCCGGGCTGCGCAGGGTGGTGATGATGTCGTCCAGCACCGGCTGACGGTCCGTCACGGTGGCCAGCACATGGGCGTGTGCGGCCTTCAGTGCGAAGCCCGCCCGCTCCTCCAGGCCGCGCCCCATCGCCACCTCGATGATGGTGCGCAGCAGCGACAGCTGGCCGGTGGTGGTGATCGCCGGGTCGAGCGGGTTGAGCTTGACGCCACCGTCCCGGGCGGCCATCGGGTCCAGCCGGATGGACTTTATCCCCAGCGCGTTGGCGATCAGGTTCCACTCGCCGACGCCGTCCTCGCCCTGCGCGTCCAGCACCACCACCTGGCGGTCCTTGAACCGCAGCTGGCGCAGCACGTAGGTCTTCTCCAGCGCCGACTTGCCGTTACCGGACTCGCCGAGCACCAGCCAGTGCGGGGCCGGCAGTTGCTGCCCGTACAGCTGGAACGGGTCGTAGACGTAACCCTTGCCGCTGTACACCTCGCGGCCGATGATCACCCCGGAGTCGCCCAGCCCCGGGGCGGCGGTGGGCAGGTACACCGCCTGGGCCTGGCCGGTGGAGGTGCGCACGGGCAGCCGGGCGGTCTCCACCTTGCCGAACATCAGGCTGGTGAAAGCGTCGGTCAGGCTTCCGATGGCCATCAGTGGTCCTCCCGGGAAGGGTCAGCGGCGGATGCCCGTGGCGAACGGGAGGGTGTTGACGAAGGCCCGGTGGTGCTCGCGGTCGCACCACTCCAGCTTGAGGTAGCTCTTGCCCGCCGAGGCGCGGATGGTGCGCTTGTCGCGCGCCAGCGCCTCCGGGCTGCGCGAGGAAACCGTGATGTACCCGACCAGGTTCACCCCGGCCGCGCCGGAGGCCAGGTCGTCGCCGCGCTGGTCCACCCGGCCGGTGTGCGCCAGGTCGCGCGGGTCCACCGTGCGGTTCATCTTGGCGGCCCGGCTGGCCTCCGCCTCGTCGTTGGTCTTCTCGGTGAGCATCCGCTCGATCGCGACGTCGGTCGGCTCGAGGTCCATCGTGACCGCGACGGTGCGGATCACGTCCGGGGTGTGCACCAGCAGCGGGGCCAGGAAGTTCACCCCGACCGGGGTGAGCGGCCACTCCTTGATCCAGGCGGTGGCATGGCACCAGGGCTCCCTGGTGGCCGACTCCCGGGTCTTGGCCTGCAGGAACTGCTGGTGGGTGGCGTCCAGTTCGGCCGGCCAGGCATTCCGCTGGCTCATCGCCTGGATGTGGTCGATCGGGTGGTCCGGGTCGTACATCGAGTGCAGCAGCGAGGACAGCCGGGCGTGGCCGAGCGGCTGCCTGACCCGGATGTCGGCCTCGGCCAGCCGGGCGCAGATGTCGGTCAGCTCACGGGCCATCACGGCCGCCAGGCCCTCGTCGTCCCTGGCCCGCCGGGCCCCGGAGGTGCGGCCCATCGCGTGTGCCTCGGCCGCCAGGTCCCGGGTGTAGTGCATGCAGGCCACCAGGTAGGCCCGGTGCTGCTCGGAGGAGGTGGAGACCATCGACTGGAGCTGGTCGTAGCTGTCCTGCAGCCAGCCCGGCGAGGACGGGTTGCCCCGCCGCTCCACGTCCTTGGCGTGCGCGTCCGGGTCGGCCGGCAGCGTGCGGGCCAGGATCTGCAGCCGGGTCACGAAGCCGTCCCCGTTGGCGACGTGCTTGAGCAGCGTGCCGAACCGGTCGACCAGCGTCTCCTGGTCCTCCGAGTCGCGCAGCCCGACGCCCGGGCCCTCGATCTCGATCGCGGCCGTCACGGTGCGGCGCTCCAGGTGCATCAGCACCCCGACCTCGTCCGGACCGAACGGTGCGGACAGCCAGCGCAGCCGCCCGACGCCGGGCGGCGGGCCGATCTCGATCTCCCGGCCGTCCAGCCGGGTACCGGCGTCCACCACGTCGGACCGCCACAGCCCCCGGCCGCTGCGCGCGGTGCGGCGGTAGGTGCGGTTGATCTCCACCCACTTGTAGAACGTCCGCCGCCTGTAGGGCACGTAGACGGCCATCACGGCGAGCAGCGGCAGACCGATCAGACCGGCGATCCGCAACGGCAGGACCGGCATCGCCAGGCCCCACACCATGCCGAGGAAGGCGCCGAAGATGATCAGCACGATCTCCCCGGACTCCCGGTTGCGCCCGATCGGCGCGTTCGGGCGGGACTTGCCGATCAGGTAGGTGCGACGCTGGTGCACGTACGGCTGGGCGTAGGAACCACCGCCGTACTGTTCGCTGCTCACTGGCCGGTCACGCTCCCTTCACTGGGTTGGTGGTCGGGGCGGGGGCCTGGGCCGGCGGGGCCGGGGTGCGGGAGCCGTGCGCGGCGATACCGGGGGCGACGGAGCCGCCGCCCGCTCCGGTGGAGGCGTTGGCGGCCTGCGGGCCGCCGCGCGAACCGTGCGTGGAGATGCCCTGCTTGACCAGGTTGGCCGGGCCGTTGATCATCGCCGAGCCGGCCGAGACGGCGCTCGCCCGGGCGTTCCGCAGCTGCATCATCTCGTCGCCGAAGCCGGGGACGAAGCGGTAGACGGCGGCGCTCGCGAAGATCGACAGAAACAGGATGGCCAGGCCGGAGAGCACCTTGGAGAAGTCGTCGGTGACCCCGGCACCGGTGGCCACCGCGCCGGCCAGGCCGAGGATGATCACGATGATCGGCTTGGCCAGGTCGACCGCGAGCATCACCCCGGCCCAGCGCCGGACGTGCTTCCAGAGCTGCTTGTCCACCAGCCCGGCGTACACGGCGGTGCCGAGCAGCGCGCCGACGTAGAGCATCGCGGCCCGGATCAGCAGCTCGATCCAGAGCACCGCGGCGGCCAGCACCGCGACCAGCGAGATGATGATCAGGATCAGCGGCCCGCCGCCGATCGACCCCTTCTCCAGGGTGTCCGCGAAGCCGCCCAGGTAGGTGCCGGTGTCGGACTTGGTGCCGGCCGAGATCGCGTCGGTCAGGCCGTCGGTGGCGGAGACCAGGGTGTAGAGGATCAGCGGGGTGAAGGCGGAGGCGATGACGGTCAGCCAGAGGAAGCCGATCGCCTCCGAGATGGCCCCGGCCAGCGAGGCGCCGCGGACCGCGCGCTTGGTCACCGCGAGCAGCCAGAGCACCAGGGTGATCACCGTGGAGGCCGCGAACACCACCGCGTACTGCTGGAGGAAGGCGGCGTTGGTGAAGTCCACCTGGGTGGTGCCGTCGATCGCGCCGGACAGCGCCCGCACCACGTAGGCGGCGGCCTGGGCGCAGCCCTTGGCCAGCGAGCCGAGCGGGTCGGTGATGCCGCCGCCGATGGTGCCGCCACCACCGCTGGGGACCACCGCCGCACCTGAGGGCGCGTCACAGACGCTGGTGCCGCCCGGCAGCGGCAGGTTGCACCGGGGGGTGGGCGAGGGCACCGCCGGATCGGCCCACGCCTGCCGGGCGGCCAGCAGCACCAGGACCGGGAGCGAACCGAGCAGCGTGGCCGCCCGGCGGAGTCGGTGTCCGTCAACGGGCATAGCGGAAGCCTCCGAAGTCCTGGACGGCGCCGGTGATCTCCTCGGCGGTGGCGGCCTGCTGGTCGCCGGGCAGCGGGGCCGGACCGGTCCGCTGGGCGAAGTCGGTCAACTTCCAGTCGGCTCCCGTCCAGCGCATCGTGACGGTGAGGGTGAACCAGTTCTCGGTGACCGGCAGCACCGAGGAGGCGCCGGCCAGCCCCAGCAGGCCGGTGCACCAGACCTCGACCACGGTGGCGGTGTCCGCGGAGTTGGTGACCTTGGTGCCGACCGGGATGGTCCGGCTGACGAAGGTCGTCCCCTTCGGCGCCTTCCCCTTGTCGTCCAGGCCGAGCCGGGCCAGCATCTCCTTGCTGAACGCGGCGTCCAGCCGGGCGGTCAGCGGGGCCTGGCTGGAGGCGTCCGCGATGGTGGCCAGCACGGTGCGCCGCCCCTCCGCCCGGAGCATCTCCGCCGAGCCCAGCGCGACCGCGTAGTTGGCGGCGGCGGACTGGGCGCCCTGGCCGGTGTGCGGGTACCCGACGCCGATGCCGTTCGAGGCGGTGGTGACCGGGAGTTGGCCGGTCGGAGCGGTGGCGGAGGCGGGCGGGGCGGTCACCTGGTCGGCCGAGGCGGCGGCGCCCGGGTCCGGCTTGTCCCGGTTCGCGATCGAGATCGCCACCACCAGCAGGGCCACCACCAGCAGAACGGTCAACAAGGTGCGCAGCGGGCGCGGCTGACGGCCCGTCGACTGGTAGACGGACTGCTCGCCGACCGGCAGCCGCGTCCGGGTGTGCGGCTGGTCGTCGGACACCGGCACGGCGACCCTCCTGGTACGGGGAGCCCGGCGGGCGCCCAAGCGTGGACTGACTGTGCTGCGCGAACGGGTTGGGATGCGCGACAGCCCGGCGGCGACGGCCGCCTGGCCGCACCACCGGGGTTAGGACTGTCCGATCGTCAGATGGCCATGCCGTACACAATGGTGAACAGAGTTCCGAGCGATCCGATGATGAACACGCCGGTCAGCCCCGCGACGATCAGCCCCTTGCCCTGTTCGGCCCCGAAGGTGTCCCGCATCGCGGTCGCGCCGATCCGCTGCTTGGCGGCACCCCAGATCGCGATGCCCAGGCAGGAGAGGATGGCGACCGCCATCACCACCTGGACCATCGTCCGGGCCTCGGCGCCGAGACTGGCGAACGGGCCCCAGTCCGGGGCGATGCCGCCGATGATGGTGTCGATGCCCGCCTTCTTGGGAGGGTCCTCGGCCAGGAAGCCGATCCGGTCGCTCAGCAGGTTGCTCTGGTTCATTCCATCTCACCGCCCGATCAGGCAAATTCAAGGCCCCGGACCAGGGTTGCGCGAAGGGCCGGTACCCATTCTTGGCCAGATCTGATGCCGACTTGGCTGCTTCTCGCGGATTGGTCGCAGGGGATGGGACACGTACGCCAGGATGTCCACCGTACGAATGATACCGCTCACTCTTTGTATCTGCGATGATTGCGCTGAGCAATGCCTTCTCGGACACAGGAAACTGACGCCTCGTCGGGACGGTGCTGATGCTACTCGGGAAGGCCAAGGCCGCCACAGGCGCCGTCGGCGTGCTCGCCGTCGGCTTCGTCGCCGTGATCGTGCTCGGCACGTACGCCGCCAGCGGGGCCCCGGCCGCCGCCGGCAACCACCTCGCCCTCTCCAGCCGTTCGGTCCCGGCCGCCTACCAGGCGCCGATCGAACAGTGGGGCGCGCTCTGCCCGGAGCTGTCGCCCCCGCTGCTGGCCGCCCAGCTCTACCAGGAGAGCGGCTTCAAACCGACCGCCAAGAGCCCGGTCGGCGCCCAGGGGATGGCCCAGTTCATGCCCGGCACCTGGGCCGGCTACGGCCGGGACGGCAACGGCGACGGCAAGGCCGACCCGTGGGAGCCGCTGGACGCGATCGCCTCCGCCGCCACCTTCGACTGCGCGCTCGCCAGGTTCGTCGCCAAGGTCCCCGGCGACCTGCAGTCGAACATGCTGGCCGCCTACAACGCCGGCCCCGACGCGGTCACCAGGTACCAGGGCATCCCGCCGTACCGGGAGACCCAGGGCTACGTACGGAGCATCAAGTCCCTGGCCCAGAGCTTCACCGCGCCCGTCGCGGGCAGCTCGCTCGCGCTGTCCGCCCAGTCCGCCGGGGCGATCTACTACGCCCAGCGCACCCTCGGCACCCCGTACCTCTGGGGCGGCAACGGGTGGGCCTCGCAGGACGGCCGGTTCGACTGCTCCGGGCTGACCCAGGCCGCGTACGCCAGCGTCGGCATCGAGCTCCCGCGGGTCGCCAACGACCAGTGGAACTCCGGACCGCACCCCAGCCGGGACCAACTCCGTCCGGGCGATCTGGTCTTCTTCGCCACCGACCAGAGCGACCCGCGCTCGATCGACCACGTCGGCATCTACGTCGGCGGTGGGTACATGATCAACGCCCCGCACACCGGCGCGGTGATCCGCTACGACAGCATCGACCGGGCCAAGTACTTCGGCGCCACCCGGGTCACCCCGGACGGCGCGGTCGCCCTGCCGACCAGGAACGCCGACGGCGACATCGCCAGCGGCGGCCAGGGCACCGGGCGGGAGTGACCGCACCGACCAGAGGTCTGTGACCGCGAAGTGGACGGTCAGTCAATTTTTCATAACACCGCGTCGAGACGGAACCCGATACCCCGGTTCCGGCGTTGTGACCGATGGCGAACAATCGGATCCGACGGAGGTGTGGCGTGTCGACGCTGCTCGGCGACACGACCGGGCCCGACCTGGAGCTGCTGCGTGCGGTGAACGGGCTGGCCGACTCCGCACCCTCCTGGGTCGACGGCACCGTCGCCTGGTTCGGCGAGTACGGCCTGCTGCTCGGCCTGGCCCTGATCGGCGTGGTCGCCTGGCTCCAGGCCCGCCGCCGCCCGGACGCCCCGGTCGCCGTCGCCGGCCTGCTCTGGGCCCCGCTCGCGGTCGCCCTCTGCGAGCTCGCCAACCTGCCGATCTCCGCCCTGGTGAACCGGCCCCGCCCGTTCGTCGACCACCCCGACCTGGACGTCCTGGTGGCCGGCAAGGAGGGCACCCTCTCCTTCGTCAGCGACCACTCGGCCATGTCGATGGGCCTCGCGATCGCCCTCTACCTGGTCAACCGACGCCTCGGGCTGATCGCCGCCGGGCTCGCCCTGCTCCAGGGCTTCGCCCGGCTGTACGTCGGGGTGCACTACCCGACCGACGTGCTCGGCGGTTACGCGCTGGCGGCCGCGGTGGTCCTGCTGCTCGCCCCGCTCGCGATGGCCGTCCTGGTCCCGCTCTGCCACGCCCTCACCCGGACCGCCCTCCGCCCCCTGCTGGTCGCCCCCCAACCCCGCCGCCGCTCCCGCCGCCACGCGGAACGCGACCTCGCGGCCTAGGAGCTCCGCTCCGGGCAGGCACCCCCCCCCAGGGGCTCGGGGGCTCCGCCTTTGGCAGGGCGTCCAGTTGCACTGTCCAGGGGATCGGGGAACTGCGAGGGGATCTGGCGCCGGGGTCACTGCGAAAGTGCCTGACCACCTACGCGACGATCACCTTCTACGAGGCCGGCGTCGCAGTTCCCCGAGCCCCTGGTGGTGCACCTCGTGCCAGAAGGTCGGCGTCGGGGGCCGCCAGGTGTTCAGCGGCGTCGCGTCGGGAGCGTTCCCGGGAGCGGCGGGCGGGGGCGGACCAGCCGCAGGTGCAGTGGGCGATGGCGAAGGAGCCGCGTTCGTCGATCGTCACGTGATGCTCGCGGGGCACCCTGCCACGGTAACCGCTCCGCCGACCGGCGCGAAATGAACACTGTGCGCCGGTCCGCCCGTAACCCCCGGGCCGTCAACTCGTTTGCCACGCAAGAGCTCTGCCCATCCGGGGTGGCTGCTTGCCGGGCCCAGGCCCGAGGGGGTTGTCGCTGTCGTGAAGAAGTCCGCTCGTACCGCCACCGCCGTGGCGGTGCTCGCCGCCGCTCTGACCGCCTGTGGAGGCGGGTCGGGCCACCCGGCCGGTGGTTCCGCCGACCAGCTGTCGGCCGACCCGCTGACCGCCGTCCGCAGCGCCGCCGACATCACCGGCCGCACCGGCTCCGCCCAGGCGGTCACCGAGCTGACCACCGAGTCGGGTGACAAGAAGGCGGTGTTCACCGGCGCCGGCGGCTACGACTACGTGAAGCGGATCGGCCGCCTGGACATCACCGTCCCGCCGGGCGCCGCGACCACCGGGAAGATCGCCGAGGTGGTCCTGCCCGGCACGGTCTACCTGCAGAACAGCGGCGCCAAGATCCCCGAGGGCAAGTGGGTGAAGCTGGACATCCGCCAGCTCCCGGACGGCAACCTGGTCAGCAGCGGGGCCACCGACCCGGCCAGCGCGGCCGGCGCGCTGCGCGGTGCGCAGCAGGCCGAGCTGGTCGGCACCGAGTCGGTCGGCGGGGTGGAGCTCAAGCACTACAAGGGGGTGCTCGACCTGGCCAAGGCCGCCGAGGCCACCGGCGGGCGCGGCGGGGACGGGCTGCGGATGGCCGCGGGGACGTTCACGGTGAAGGAGATCCCGTACGAGGCGTGGCTGGACGGGCAGGGGCGGCTGCGCAAGGTGGTGCAGACGTTCGGGTTCTCCGGGGTGGCCGGGTCGAAGCAGCCCAAGGACCAGGTGAAGGTGGTCTCGGTGCTCTCGCTGTCCGAGTTCGGGAAGCCGGTGGAGGCCGCGGAGCCGGCGCCGGCCGAGATCTACTCCATGCGGCCCGATCGGCCTGCGGCGTCCACCCCGCCGAAGTAACCGCCCGGATGGTCGCCAGAGATGGCCCGTCCGTGCCATGCGGCCGCGTGCCCCGGCTCCCTACGCTGGAGTCGGGGGCGGCACGCCACCGGTCGGACGGGTCCATGGGGGTGGAACGGGTGATGGCGTCCTCGGGGCCCCGCGGCGGTCACGACCAGACCGCCCTGGAGGAGATCGAGCTGACCGGGGAGCTGATGATCGCCGCTTCCGACAGCGAGAGCGAGCGGCTGGCCCCCGAGCGGATCGACGAGGTGCTGCGGTCGGGTGACGAGGCGTCCGGCTGACCGGGCGTCAGCCCCGGGCCGGCGTCAGGTCCGCAGCAGGCGGGAGATCGCGGCGGTGGCCTCGGCCACCTTCGCGTCCAGCTCGGCGCCGCCCTGCTCGGCGGCGGCCGCGACGCAGTGCCGCAGGTGCTCCTCCAGCAGCGAGAGCGCGAACGCCTGGAGCGCCTTGGTGTTGGCCGAGACCTGGGTCAGGATGTCGATGCAGTACACGTCCTCGTCGACCATCCGCTGCAGGCCGCGCACCTGACCCTCGATCCGGCGCAGCCGCTTCAGGTGCTCGGCCTTCTGCGAGCTGTACCCGTGCGGGCCGTGCCCGGCCTGCTCCTGGTGCCCGGGCTCCTGCTGGAGCTCGGCATCCTGTGTCCCGACGCTGGTCATCCCGTCCGCCTCAGTCTCGGTGCTCACCTGTCCGTAGGGCCCAAGTGTCCAACACCCCGGGGCCCGGGTCTGTTCCTCCGTACGAGCGGCACGACCGATCTCCGACCGCAACAGGGGGGTAATCGGGCCGCTGTTCCGTCAGACTGATGACTCACGTCCGCACACCGGTGTGCGGCCCCGACCGAACCGCCGTGTGCCGAAGTGCGGAACCGGACGCTCCGGCTCCGTGAACATCACCCCGTTTGCGCACTTCTGACGCCTTGCGCCTAGCATCGTTCAGTCCCTACCCCGCACATCGGAGATTTCCGTGCGTTTTAGCCTGACCCCGAAGGAGACGAGCTTCTACGACATGTTCGCCGCAGCCGCGGAGAACCTGGTCGTGGGATCGAAGCTCCTGCTGGAACTGCTGGGTTCAGACGTGTCGGCCCGCGCGGAGATCGTCGAGCGCATGCGCGCCGCCGAACACGCCGGGGACGACACCACCCACGCGGTCTTCCACCAGCTCAACTCCTCCTTCATCACGCCCTTCGACCGCGAGGACATCTACAGCCTCGCGTCCTCGCTGGACGACATCATGGACTTCATGGAGGAGGCGGTCGACCTGGTCGTCCTCTACGACATCCAGACCCTGCCCAAGGGCGTCGAGCAGCAGATCGAGGTGCTCGCCCGGGCCGCCGAGCTGACCGCCGAGGCGATGCCGAAGCTGCGCACCATGACCAAGCTCACCGAGTACTGGATCGAGATCAACCGGCTGGAGAACCAGGCCGACCAGATCCACCGGAAGCTGCTCGCCCACCTGTTCAGCGGTCAGTACGAGGCGATCGAGGTGCTGAAGCTCAAGCAGGTCGTGGACGTCCTCGAAGAGGCCGCCGACGCGTTCGAGCACGTGGCCAACACGGTGGAGACCATCGCCGTCAAGGAGTCCTGACCAGCGTGGATACGGCAGCACTCATCGCCGTCCTCGGGGTGGCGTTCTTCTTCACGTACACCAACGGCTTCCACGACTCGGCGAACGCCATCGCCACCTCGGTCTCCACCCGGGCCCTCACCCCGCGCGCCGCGCTGGCGATGGCCGCGGTGATGAACCTGGCCGGTGCCTTCCTCGGCACCGGGGTCGCGAAGACCGTCTCCGAGGGCCTGATCGCCACCCCGACGGGCCGTCAGGGGATGGGCATCCTGTTCGCCGCCCTGGTCGGCGCGATCACCTGGAACCTGGTCACCTGGTACTTCGGGCTGCCCTCGTCCTCCTCGCACGCCCTGTTCGGCGGCATGGTGGGCGCGGCGCTGGCCGGCGGCACCAAGGTGATCTGGTCCGGCGTGGTGGACAAGATCATCATCCCGATGTTCCTGTCGCCGGTGATCGGCCTGGTGGCCGGTTTCCTGGTGATGCTGGCGATCCTGTGGATCTTCCGGAAGGCCAACCCGCACCGGGCCAAGCGCAACTTCCGGGTCGCCCAGACCGCCTCGGCCGCCGCGATGGCGCTGGCCCACGGTCTGCAGGACGCCCAGAAGACCATGGGCATCGTGGTGATGGCGCTCACCATCTCCGGTCACCAGAGCGGCAGCGACATCCCGGTCTGGGTGAAGATCTCCTGTGCCACGGCGCTCTCGCTGGGCACCTACGCCGGTGGCTGGCGGATCATGCGGACCCTCGGCCGCAAGATCATCGAGCTGGACCCGCCGCAGGGCTTCGCGGCCGAGACCACCGCCGCGACGATCATGTACATCACGTCGTTCGTCTTCAAGGCGCCGATCTCCACCACCCACGTCATCACCTCGGCGATCATGGGCGTGGGGGCCACCAAGCGGATCCGCGCGGTCCGTTGGGGCGTGGCCAAGAACATCGTGCTGGGCTGGTTCATCACCATGCCGGCCGCCGCCCTGGTCGCCGCGCTGATCTACTGGGCCGTCTACCTGGTCTTCTAGCGCGACCCGCCGGTCACGGCACGACGAAGGCCCGCCCCCACATCACGGGGGCGGGCCTTCTCTGACTTCGCGGCGGCACCGCCATGCAGCGCCGCGAAGCAGTCTCAGCCGAACCGGCCCGAGATGTAGTCCTCGGTGGCCTGGACGGACGGGTTGGAGAAGATCCGCTGGGTGTCGTCGAGCTCGACGAGCTTGCCCGGCTGGCCGACCCCGGCGAGGTTGAAGAAGGCGGTGCGGTCGGAGACCCGGGCCGCCTGCTGCATGTTGTGGGTGACGATCACGATGGTGAACTGCGACTTGAGCTCACCGATCAGGTCCTCGATGGCGAGGGTGGAGATCGGGTCCAGGGCCGAGCAGGGCTCGTCCATCAGCAGCACCTGCGGCTCGACCGCGATCGCGCGGGCGATGCAGAGCCGCTGCTGCTGACCGCCCGACAGGCCGGCACCGGGCTTGTTCAGCCGGTCCTTGACCTCGTTCCAGAGGTTGGCGCCCTGGAGCGACTTCTCCACCACGCCGTCCAGTACCGACTTCTTCTTCACGCCGGCCAGCTTGAGCCCGGCCGCCACGTTGTCGTAGATCGACATGGTGGGGAAGGGGTTCGGCCGCTGGAACACCATGCCGACGGTGCGGCGGACGGCGACCGGGTCGACCGCCGAGCCGTACAGGTTCTCGTCGTCGAGCAGCACCTTGCCCTCGACCCGGGCACCGGGGATCACCTCGTGCATCCGGTTCAGGGTGCGCAGGAAGGTGGACTTGCCGCAGCCGGAGGGGCCGATGAAGGCCGTCACCGAGCGGGGCTCGACGGTCATCGAGATGTCCTCGATGGCCTTGGTGGTGCCGTAGTAGGCGGACAGTCCGCTGACGTCGATGCGCTTGGCCATGATCTTTCGTCTTCTCTCGTCTTCTGGGGCGTCAGTCGGTGTGTCAGTGACCGGACTTGGGCGAACGCCAGCGGGCGATGCCCCGGGCGACCAGGTTGAGCGCCATCACGAAGGCGATCAGCACCAGTGCGGCGCCCCAGGCGCGGGCGTACCCGAAGTCGTTGTTGGTCTGGTACTGCTGCCAGATGTAGAGCGGCAACGACTGCTGCGGACCCTCGAACGGGTTCGAGTTGATGATGTCGGCCCCGAAGACCAGCATCATCACGGGCGCGGTCTCACCGGTGATACGGGCGACCGCCAGCATCACGCCGGTGGTGATGCCACCGATCGCGGTCGGCAGGACCACCCGCAGGATGGTCTTCCACTTCGGCACGCCCAGCGCGTAGGCGGCTTCGCGCAGCTCGTTCGGAACGAGCTTGAGCATCTCCTCGGTGGAACGGACCACCACCGGCATCATCAGGATCGCCAGCGCGAGGCTGCCCGCGAAGCCGGAGTACTCGAAGTCGAAGAGCAGGATCCAGAGCGAGAGAATGAACAGACCGGCGACGATCGACGGGATGCCCGTCATGACGTCGACGAAGAAGGTGACCGCCTTGGCGAGCCGGCCACGGCCGTACTCCACCAGGTAGACGGCGGTCAGCAGACCGATCGGGGCCGCCATCAGGGTGGCCAGACCGACCTGCTCCAGGGTGCCGATCAGCGCGTGGTAGACACCACCACCCGCCTCGGTGAACAGCACGCCCTTCATCGAGTGGTTCAGGAAGTAGGCGTCCACCACACCGGCGCCCTGCTGGACGGTGTAGAAGACCAGCGCGACCAGCGGGATGACGGCCATCACGAAGGCCAGCCAGACCACCGAGGTGGCGAGCCGGTCCTTGGCCTGCCGGCGGCCCTCGATCCGGGCGGACAGCCCGTAGGTGAGGCCGACGAAGAGCAGACCCGCGATCAGACCCCACTGGATCCGGCTCTGCAGGTCACCGACCAGGCCGATCAGGACGCCGAGCGCGATCGCGACGGCGGCGATCCCGGCCGGGGCCCAGTTCGGCAGCCGATCGGTCGTCAGACCCCGGTGCAGCTGCGGCGTCACGGTCACGGTGTCGGTAACGGCGCTCATCAGTTGGCCCCCGAGTATTCCTTGCGGCGCGCGATGATCATGCGAGCAGCGCCGTTGACCAGCAAGGTGATCACGAACAGGACGAGGCCGGAGGCCATCAGCGCGTTCCGGCCGTTCTCGCCGGACTCGCCGAAGCGGAGCGCGATGTTCTGCGCGAAGGTCCCGCCGCCCGCGTCGAGCAGGTGCAGCGAGAGCTGCGGGCTGGCGGAGAGCACGGTGGCGACCGCGATGGTCTCACCGAGCGCCCGGCCGAGGCCGAGCATCGAGGCGGAGATCACGCCCGGGCGGCCGAACGGCAGCACCGCGGTGCGGATCATCTCCCAGCGGGTCGCCCCCAGGGCGAGCGCCGCCTCCTCGTGCATCCGCGGCGCCTGCTTGAAGACCTCGCGGGAGACCGCGGTGATGATCGGCAGGATCATGATCGCCAGCACGATGCCGACCGTGAACAGGGAACGCGGGGCGGCCCCGACCTTGGTCGAGTCGAGGATGTACGTCCAGCCGAGGTACTCGTCCAGCCAGCTGGTCAGACCGCGCAGGTGCGGCACCAGGAAGAGCGCGCCCCAGAGGCCGTAGACGATGCTGGGCACGGCCGCCAGCAGGTCCACCAGATAGGCGAACGGCTGGGCGATCCGGCGCGGGGCGTAGTGCGAGATGAACAGCGCCACGCCGATGGCGACCGGAACCGCGATCACCATCGCGACGATCGCGCTCGCGACGGTCCCGAAGACCAGCACGGCGATGCCGAAGGTCGGCTTGGGCGCGTCCGGCATCCACTCGAAGGTGGTGAGGAAGTTGCCCTCGTTGTGCCCGAAGGCGAGCACCGAACGGTACGTCAGGAACCCGGCGATGGCGGCCATGACGACCAGCAGCAGGATGCCCGAACCGCGGGAGAGGTTGAAGAAGATGGTGTCGCCGCGCCGACTGTCCCGGCTCTGGCGTGCCCTGCCGCGCGTGGCAGCAGGGGGTGATGAAGTCATGGTGTGTACTCCGGTCTGGTGGTGCTGCCCCGCGGAGGGCGGCACCATGGCGGCGGTGCCCCGGACTTGTGGTGCGGTGGTGGATCCGGCCGGGCAGCCCCGCCCCCCTCAACTGAGGGCCGCCCGGCCGGTGGTGCGGTGGATCTAGGCGAGCGCGGTGACCGCGGCCTTCACCTTGTCACCGAGCTCCTTGGGGAGCGGGACGTAGCCCTTCGGCGCGATCGCCTGCTGGCCGGCGTCGCTCACCGTGTAGGTGAGGAAGGACTTCAGGGTCTCCAGGGTCTCGGCGTTGTTGCCCTTGTCGCAGACGACCTCGTACGTGACCAGGACGAGCGGGTAGGAACCCTCCTCCTTGGTCGCGTAGTCCAGGGTCAGCGCCAGGTCGCTGCCGGTGCCGGCGATCTTCGCCTTGGCGAAGGTGGTGGCGGCGTTGGCGGCGGTGGCCTCGACCGGCTTGCTGGCGCCGGTCGCGATGGCGGCCGACTTCAGGTTGTTGGTCTGGGCGTAGGAGAGCTCGGCGTAGCTGATCGAGTTCGGGACCGTCTTCACCTGGGCCGAGACACCGGCGCTCAGGTTGGCCGACTGGCCGCCCTTGCCCGCCCAGGTCTTGGCCGGCGCGTAGGTCCAGGCACCGGCCGAGGCCTTTGACAGGTACTTGGTGAAGTTCTCCGTGGTGCCCGAGTCGTCCGAGCGGTGCACGGTCTGGATCTCGGCGTCCGGCAGCTTGGCGGTCGGGTTCAGCTTGGCGATCGCCGGGTCGTTCCACTTGGTGATCTTCGAGTCGAAGACCGCGGCCAGGGTCGGGCCGTCGAGGACCAGGTTGTCCACGCCGTTCACGTTGTAGATGACCGAGATCAGACCGGCCACCAGCGGCAGGTTGATGCCCTGGCCGGTCTTGCAGACCGCCTTGGACGCGTCGACCTCGGCCGGCTTCAGGGCCGAGTCGGTGCCCGCGAAGGCGACCTTGCCCTGGTTGAACTGCTGGACACCCGCGCCCGAACCGCCGCCCGAGTAGGTGATCGTCGAACCGGCGCAGGCGTTGCCGTAGGCAACCTTCCACACGTCGATGGCGCTGCCCTGCGCGGTGGAACCGGCGCCGAGGAGCTGGCCTGCCTTGCCGCACGCGATCGCGGCGGCGGACGGGGCGGCCGAGCCGGACGCCTTGGGGTCGGCGTTGTCGTCCGAGCCGCAAGCCGCGAGCGACAGCGAGCCAACGAGCGCCATGGCACCGATCGCGAGGGCCTTGGAGCGGCCGTTCCGCTGGAGCTTCACAGGGGTTCCCTTTCTGTGGCACCACCCGTGCTCTGCCTGCTCCCGACGTGGGACGGCGGTACGGGTTCTGCTGTGGTCCGGGGCCCGTGCGGCCCTCCGGTGCTACCGAAGTTAGGCCGGGTAGGTGACGCGTCAGGCGGTCACAAGTGAACGGAGAGTGAACCTGTAGCGGATGGCGGGAAACACCGATCGGTAGTAACGGTTGCGTCACGGACAGGGCGCGACGAGATCACTCGTCCGCGAACCGCCCGGCCGCCGCGTCGCCCAGCGCCGCCAGCAGCGCGTCCACCAGCTCCCGGTCCCGGGCGTGGGTCAGCCGGGCCTTCGCCTTCCGCGGCGACAGCCACTTCAAACGGTCCACCTCGCGGTTCGGCGTGAACGAGCCACCGGTCGGCACCGCCGCCCAGTACCTGACCTCCTTGGCCCGCCCCTGCGCCAGGTAGTGCTGGGTGGGCAGCTCCACCCCCAGCACGCAGCGCAGCCCGGTCTCCTCCCTGACCTCCCGCAGCGCGGCCGCCCGCCAGCCCTCCCCCGGGTCCAGCTTCCCCTTCGGCAGCGACCAGTCGTCGTACTTCGGCCGGTGGATCAGCGCGATCCGCGGCTTCTTCCGGCCCACGCCGCTCTTCTTCGGCGGCCCCGGCACCCAGAGCACCGCCCCGGCCGCCAGGATGGTCTGCCCGTGCCGGGACGGCCGCCCGCGCGTCCCCCGGACCGGTGCGGTCAGCAGCTTGCCCATTCGTGCCATCCGTGATGCTGGAGAGTCGGCCACTGGTGGCCGAAGGCGTACCTCGCCGCCTCCACCTCCAGCCGCTGATCAGCATGCACCACCCCGAGCACGTACGCCGTCGCCGGGGTGATCCGCGGCGTCCGCGCCGCCGTCGAGACCGTCACCGCCGCGTCCGCCGCCTCCTGGTGACGGTCCAGCACCCGGTCCACCCCGTCCAGTTCCGACAGCCCCGCACCGCACACCTCCAGCGCGTACCTGGCCCGCTTCGCCAGGATCCGCACCCGGTGCCACGGCGCGTCGTCCGCCGCCACCACCGCGTCGGCGTCCACCGGCGCGCCCTGGGCCGGCACCGCCCCGAGCCGGTGCAGCCCCTCGCCCCCGTACGGCGCCCGGGCCGGCGGCAGCGTCGCCACCCCCGCCTCCAGCACCCCCAGCGCGGTCGCCACCCGCGGCCGCAGGTCCGCCTCGCCACCCGGCAGCATCGGCACCTCCCCCGCCAGCAGCGTCATCCGGTCCGCCAGCGCGTGCAGCCGGGCCGACCGGAGCTCCTGCAGCAGCGCGGTGTGCGCCCTGGTCCTGGCCAGCGTCAGCTGACGCTCCATCAGGGCCCGGGCCTTCGGCGCACCGGCGTGCCCGGCCAGCATCCCGGGCCGGCCCGGGTCCGTCTCGCTCAGCGAGTCCAGCGCCGCCAGCAGCCGCGCCGACCGCCGGACGTACCCCGGCTCCTGCGCCAGCAGCCCCGACAGCCAGCGCAGCTCCGTCCGGGTCTCCTGCGCCCAGACCGGCTCGAAGACCGTCGAGAAGGTGTGCAGCGCCCCGCCGATCCGGCGCACGCACCGCAGCAGCTCCCCCGTCCCGGAGGCCACCCCCTGCCCGCCGCCCCCGGCGCTCGGCAGCGAGCCGGTCCGGGACCCGGCCTCCCCCACCGCCAGCGGGAGCGCTCGAAGAAACGCCCCCGCCCGGGCGTTCAGGTACCCCGCCAGCACCTCCCCGGCCGGGGCCGGGTGGTCGGTGCGCTCCGTCGTCGTCGGCAGATCGGTCATGCTGATTCCTCGTCCCCCCGAGGGCTGTCCCCGCTGTGGTGGCGATGCCCCGGGGATGGTGACTGTCCGTCAGCTCCTGCTACGGCAGCTTGCGTCGGCGCTGCCTGGAGTCGATCAGCAGGTCCTGCACGTGCCGACGCGGCCGCCCTTCGGCGTCCTGCGCGTGCCTGGTCCAGCGGCCGTCCGGCCCCAGGTGCCAGGACTCGGTCTCGTCCGACATCCCGAGGTCGATCAGGCCCGACAGCTCCGCACGGGCCGCCGGGTCGGTCACCTTCACCAGCGCCTCGATCCGGCGGTCCAGGTTCCGGTGCATCATGTCGGCGCTGCCGAACCACACCTCGGGCTCGCCGCCGTTGCCGAACACGAAGATCCGGGAGTGCTCCAGGAATCGGCCCAGGATGCTGCGCACCCGGATGTTGTCGCTCAGCCCGGCCACCCCGGGGCGGACCGCGCAGATCCCGCGCACCCAGACGTCGACCGGCACACCGGCCTGCGAGGCGCGGTACAGCGCGTCGATCACGGACTCGTCCACGATCGAGTTGACCTTGATCTTCACGAACGCCGGCCGCCCCGCCCGGTGGTGCGCGATCTCCTGCTGGATCCGCGCCACCAACCCGTCCCGCAGCCCGCGCGGCGCGGTCAGCAGCCGGCGGTAGGACTCCCGGCGCGAGTAGCCCGACAGTCGGTTGAACAGGTCCGACAGGTCCGCACCGACCTGCGGGTCCGCGGTCAGCAGCCCCAGGTCCTCGTAGAGCCGCGCGGTCTTCGGGTGGTAGTTGCCCGTGCCGACGTGGGCGTACCGCCGCAGCGTGTCGCCCTCCTGACGGACCACCAGCGAGAGCTTGCAGTGCGTCTTCAGCCCGACCAGGCCGTAGACCACGTGGCAGCCCGCCTCCTCCAGCTTGCGGGCCCACTTGATGTTGGCCTGCTCGTCGAAGCGCGCCTTGATCTCGACCAGCACCAGCACCTGCTTGCCCGACTCGGCCGCGTCGATCAGCGCGTCCACGATCGGCGAGTCGCCCGAGGTCCGGTACAGCGTCTGCTTGATCGCCAGCACGTCCGGGTCGTTGGCCGCCTGCTCCAGGAAGGCCAGCACCGAGGTGGAGAAGCTGTCGTACGGGTGGTGCAGCAGCACGTCCCGCTCGCGCATCGCGGCGAAGATGTCCGGCTGCGAGGCCGACTCCACCTCGATCAGCCCACGGGCCGTGCCCGCCACGAACTTCGGGTACCGCAGCTCCGGGCGGTCCAGGTCGGCGATCCCGAACAGCCCGGTCAGGTCCAGCGGGCCCGGCAGCGGGAAGACCTCGGCGTCGGTGATGTTCAGCTCGCGCACCAGCAGGTCGAGGATGTAGGGGTCGATCGACTCCTCCACCTCCAGCCGCACCGGCGGGCCGAACCGACGCCGCATCAGCTCCTTCTCCAGCGCCTTGAGGATGTTCTCGGTGTCGTCCTCCTCCACCTCGAGATCCTCGTTCCGGGTCACCCGGAACGCGTGGTGGGCCAACACCTCCATCCCCGGGAAGAGCTCCTCCAGGTGCGCCCCCATCACGTCCTCCAGCGGGACGTAACGCTGGTCACCCGCCGCCAGGAAGCGCGCCAGCGACTGCGGCACCTTCACCCGGGCGAAGTGCTTGTGCCCGGAGACCGGGTTGCGCACCACCACGGCCAGGTTCAGGCTCAGACCCGATATGTACGGGAACGGGTGCGCCGGGTCGACCGCCAGCGGGGTCAGCACCGGGAAGATCTTCTGCCGGAACAGCGTGTGCAGGCGGGCCTGCTCCTTCTCCGCCAGCTCGGCCCAGCGGACCAGCTCGATGCCCTCCGTCGCGAGGTCCGGCAGCACCTCCTGCTGGAAGGTCGCGGCATGACGGGCCATCAACTCGCGCGACCTGGTCCAGATCTGGTCCAGCACCTCACGCGGCTGCAGCCCGGAGGCCGACCGCTGGGCCACCCCGGTGGCGATCCGGCGCTTCAGCCCGGCCACCCGGACCATGAAGAACTCGTCCAGGTTGCTGGCGAAGATGGCCAGGAACTTGGCCCGCTCCAGCAGCGGGATCTGCGGGTCCTCGGCGAGCTCGAGCACCCGCTCGTTGAACGCCAGCCAGCTGCGCTCGCGGTCGAGGAACCGCCCCTGCGGCAGCTCCTCCAGCTCCTGGCCGTCGACCTCGAGATCGACCTCGGCCAGCGCCAGCGACGGCGGCAGGGCGGTGGCGGGGGCCGCGGCAGTGACCGCAGCGGGACTCTTCGGGCCCTTCGAGCTCTTCGGGACGGAGGCGGGACGGGGGACGCTCATGGGCTCCAGCTCCTCCAGCAGGACGTTCTCCGGGTTCCCGGCGGCAGGCGCCAGAACCCAACCGCCCGGGGCGGTCGGCGACCGGTCGGCCGAGGGGTCTCCGGCCGACCGGGGGCGTGGCACTGCTGACGTCATCCTGTGATCTTTGCGGCGTTAACTTAATCCACGGTAAACACCGCATGGCCAGGAGGAAAGCTGAGTCGGTCACCCCGTGTCCGGGCCGGATCACCGACCGGTACGGGCCTCGGCCAGGTCAGGCCGCCGCTCGGCCCCCACCCGGCTCAGCGCGGGCCGGCGGTGTCCAGGCGGTACATCAGGTCCACCTCGTGCACCGTGAAGCCCAGCCGTTCGTAGACCCGCACCGCGGCCGGGTTGTCGGCGTCCACGTAGAGCAGCACGGCCGGGACCTTCCGGTCCTCCGCCAGGTGCCGCAGGCCGGTCGCGGTCAGTGCCCGGCCCAGCCCGTTGCCCTGCTCCGCCGGGTCCACCGCCACCACGTACACCTCGCCCAGCCCGTCCGGGTGCACCTTGGTCCAGTGCGAGCCGACCAGCTGCTCCCCCCGCCAGGCCAGGAACAGGCCCGCCGGGTCGAACCACGGCTCGACCAGCCGCTCGGCCAGGTCCTGCTCCGTCCAGCTGCCCTGCTCGGGGTGGTGCGAGAACGCCAGCGCGTTCAACCGCAGCCAGGCCGCGTCGTCCTGCCCCGGGCGGAAGGTCCGCACCGTCACGCCCTCGGGCAGCACCGGCTCGGCCGGCTGCTCGTCGGCCGGCCGGCGCATCTGCCGCAGCTCCCGGACCAGCTCCGCCCCGTACTCCGCCGCCAGCCGCGCGGCGCCCGGGTGACCGCCGTGCGCCCAGAAGTCCACCGTGCCCGCATCCGCCTCGGCCAGCGTCGCGTCCAGCAACTGCCGCCCGAGCCCGAGCCGCCGGAGGTCCGGATGCACGGTCAGCTCCACCGTGGTCCGCTCCTCCCCAACCTCCAGCTGCGCGTACCCCGCGGGCACGCCCTCCTGACGCTGCACCAGATGGGTCACCCCGGGCCGCGCGCTGTCCACCCGCAACCGCAACCGCCCCGCCTCGGACACCGCCTCCCGCCCGTCCTCCACACCCGCCGCCGCGAGCACCGCCCTGGCCGCCGCAAGATCGTCCGGACCGAGGGTCTCGGTGCTGCGGATACCGTCCTGACTCGGGTTCGTCGTCTCCATGAGGCCGACCATACGCGGCGTCAGAACCGAAACCGGACGGTCCGCCGGGTCCGCTCCGACGGAGTCGCCGGCCCGGGGGCCCGGATCGGGTCGGGCTGGTCGTTCTGGTCCGGAAATGCAGAAAGCCCCTACCCGATCCCGGGTAGGGGCTTTCTGTGAATGATTGTTCGGCGGCGTCCTACTCTCCCACAGGGTCCCCCCTGCAGTACCATCGGCGCTATGAGGCTTAGCTTCCGGGTTCGGAATGTAACCGGGCGTTTCCCTCACGCTATGACCACCGAAACACTATGAAACTGTATGACCGCACCACACCCGT